>JAFRWQ010000078.1 GCA_017437925.1 Bacillota bacterium | reverse complement strand
GCCCTTAACATTTCTGTTTCCTCCTTTTCAGGGGCAACTGTCTGCACAGGATTGGCTGGTGCCATTATAACCGAATTCTTCTCGTTTGTCATTTGGCATCCTCCACATTTTTCAGCAGGATGCGGGTGAGCTTCTTTTCCAGAAACCCATTTCCTTCAAAACTGCCGGTGACGGTGTAGACTGTTCCGTGGATCTCACGTTCAACTTTGATCTCCGGGATCCACCAGGCCGAAAGATTCTTCACCACGATGTGACCGGACTCGTTGATTTTTACGTTTCTCATTTTGGCTGTTCTCCTTTTTCTATTTCTCCGGACAAAAAGAGCCGGGTCACATAGAAACGCACCTATAGACGAACCCGGAGAGTCCGCCTGAATCGATATGTGTCTATGTAACCCGGCAGTCGAACAGCCGGAAGCTGCCTTGATGCAGCTCACTGTATCTATCCTATCCGACAGATACTCTATATACGCCGAGAACTCGTCTCACTCTGGAGAGAACCGGCAACGAATCGGGATGAACCCGATTCCCCCATGATCCATTTTCAGGACCGATACAAATATACCAACGCAGGTTTGAACTGTCAATACACCTGAAAGCGGTTGACGGTTTCAGCCGTCACCATCCTGCTTTTCCTGGTTCAGTACTTGGCAAGCAGTGCACGTGTGGACACACATCGTGCTTTTTGTTTGAAGCAGTACAGCTTTAAACAAAAACTTGTTGGGGTGTACCCCAAAGCCCCAGCGATTTTTTAAAATCGGCTACGCACCTTCGGCGCTGATTATTACTCAAGTTCCGAAAGAGAACGCAGAATACTACGTATTCCCTGATAAATCTGTTCCTGGTTCTTTTGTATCTCTTCTATATCGGTTTTATCGATACTCCCAGTGGCATTACATCTTTTGGCGATCTGATTTTCACTGTTCGCAATCCGCTTCATTTGTGAAGTCAGTTCACGGAGCTCATTCATTTCCAGTTTAACCACATATCCGTCGATTGCCATCTTGCGAAGATAGGCACTCATATTTTCTGTGCCGAGCAATGACATTTTCTTTTTTATCAGTTCATGCTCTTTCTCATTTACAAAGAATTTTATCTGTATTGGACGCTGTCGTTTTTTGTTATCTGGCATAAGAATCTATCCTTGCTGCAGTACATAAGCTCTTTCATTTCGAAGAAAAGCCATCAACAGAATACTCCCTGAACACCTTTGCAGTCCGGTACAGATAGACGAGTTTTGCAATACTCACTATTACTGTACCGATTGAGGCAACGATCAACAGAATGGCCCCAAGAATGGGAGCAATTAATACCAGGACAACGCTGCCTATCATTCCAAGCGTACAACGAATAAACCACTTCCACAGATTTGTCCATTTTTCAGACAGCTCATTATCAGCTCCAATGAGTACCGAAGAATGTGCATTGTACTCATTATACTCGCGAATCAAACCGACAACTGCGGCAGGAAGGGTAATGATCAGTGACCATGTAGGCACTTTTGATGCTCCAAACAAGAAAGCTATAAGGATGCTTACCCCTGCAGTAATTAGAGTACAGATACCTGCAGTATGATATCTATCCTCCACGGAAGAAAGCTTCAAAAGAATGATTCCATAGGCAATGGAACAGACAGCATTCAAAATGTGGCCAGTCAAGTAAATACCGGGAGAAACACTCATTATTTTTTCAGTTTTCATTATTCCTGCAATTGTGGCAGGAACAACAAGCCAGAACAGAATCCAAAGCCACTTGCCCAGAATGAGCGCACGATTAGCTAATAACTCTTTTTGTCTTTGCTCCGATTCGATTTTCATTCTTCTATATTGGGGCTGCTGGTCACGTCTTTGTAGAGTCGTGCAGCTTCTATTAAATCCGCACGTATCGCAAGTTTCATGACCTTTTTCTCTGCAACATTTTGCCAATTCACAGTCTCCACCGAATTGCCGACCGGGACCGGCCTTACATCCAGGGCAATTCAGGAGTTCTTTTTGACTGCATTCAGCGCAAGATTTTCCGCAATACGTTTCAGACATTTTTATACGTCCCTTTCAAACCCAAAACTACACATCGATGTTAGCATCGATTGTGTGTACACACATTATATAAAAGTCTGGAATTTATTTGCAAGTTGATTCTTTTTGAAAACAATGCCTAGACAACACCAAAGGGCTATAGCGTTTTCCACCACACTATAGCCCTTTGGCTGTTTCCAATCCTGATTGACAGTTGCCCATTGAATCATATAGGATTACTGTCTTATCAGTATTGCCCTCTAGGCCTCTCTTTTTTTCGCGAAATAACCTATGGCGCAGCAGGCGAGAGCAGCGCCTATCCCCAGGAACAGGGGATCGAAGGACAGCACGTCCAAAAGCCCGAAGACCAGCACCGTGAGCGGCCCCGTGACGACAGCGGCCGCTGCCCAGCGGGGAGATACCTTCCCCGAGAGCCACAGGGCGCAGCATAAGGGAGCGAAGACCACGGCGGCCCGAAGGCCCATGGACATGAAGGCGAAGTTGAGTATCACGTCGCCCAAAGAACCGGTGCTGAAGACGCAGGCGAGCAGCAGCACGGCCGCGATGACGGCCCTTGAAAAGAGCAGCTTTTTGCCCGGGTCCTTTATTTTTATCAGGTTGTTGCTCACGATGGAGCTTATGCCGAGAGCAAGGCCCGCTCCGGTCCCCACCACGGCGATGAAGAGGGTCGCAAATATGACCCCGCAGATGAAGGGGGGCATGTTCATGGAGATGAAGCGGGGGAAGGCGGTCTTGGCGGAAGCCAGCTCCGGGTAGTTGAGCCTCATGTAAAGGCCTATAAGTATGCCGCCCACGCCTATTGGAGGTATCATGAAGGCGCTGATCAGGGCGCCCTTTTTTGCCTCCGCGTCGGACTTTCCGGCCAGCAGGGCCTGGGCGTAGCTCTGGGTGCAGAGCACTCCCAGTATGAGGGAGACTCCCGCGCCTCCGTCGGTGCCTATGCCTCTTCCGAAGAGGTTGAAGTATCTCGCGTGGTCAAGGCTTCCGTAGAGCGCGTCAAAGCCTCCGCAGAGCTTAAGGGCTGTCGCTCCCCCGAGGATCACCGCGAAGTAGAGCAGCAGCAGCTTGAATATGCCCACGAAGCCGGCGCTCCTCACCCCTCCGAATATCACGTATATCATCATGACGGCCGCCGAGATCAGCAGGGAGACCGTGAGGGGCAGGGCTGGAAACAGCAACTCGATTATGGCCGTCGCCGAGAGCAGCTGGGATATGATGTTTATGAAGGTGCCAAAGGCCGAGAGGACCGAAGCCAGCTTCCCCACCGGGGCTCCGAACTCCTTTGAGATCATGCCGGTGATGGTGGGGCAGTCCATGCGCCTCATGGGCTTTACATAGAACAGGGCAAGGACCAGGCAGGCTATGCCGGCGCCCAGGGTGAACCACCAGGCGGAAAGGCCGTAGTTGTAGGCCAGCTGGGCGGTGCCTATGGTGGAGGAGCCTCCGACAAGGGTCCCCATTATGCCCCCCGCGACTTCGAAGGACCCGGCTTTTTTGCCGGCGGTGTCGAAGTCGGCCGAGGTCTTGACCTTTCTTCCCGAGTATACGCTGGCCCCTATTATCACGGCCAGGGTTATGAATATTCCTGTAAGAAGCATGGCGTTCATGGGGTCAGCGGGGCAGTTCTATGGTCTTTTTATCCTTGTTTTCCTTGTACAGCACGAAGCGGCGGCCTATGGCCTGGACGAACTCTGCGTTAAGCTTTCCTGCGGCTTCGTTGGCCAGCTCCTTTACGTCAAGGCCGCAGCTCTCCTGGACCTTAACTTTTACCAGCTCGTGAGCCGCGAGGTAATCGTCCATCTCAGCGAGAGTGGCCTCGGTGAGGTCGTTCTTGCCGATGTATACCGCGGTCTCAAGGCCGTTGGCAAGGCTCTTGAGATATGATCTCTGTTTTCCTGTAAGCATTTATATTTCCTTTCCGAGCCTTTCGATTATGTCCGCGTCGGCGGGGCAAAAGGCGTAGTTTTTCGCGTCCCGGGGCCTTATCCAGAGGAGCTCGCTGTGTTCGAGAAGCTGAGGCTCCCCCTCCTCTATCTCGCAGTTGATCAGCACCAGGTGGATGGAGATGTCGGGGTAGACGTGGTCCACTTCCATGTAGACGGAGCCGGGCTTTACGGTGATGGCCAGCTCCTCGCGGCATTCCCTGATCAGGGCTTCGTTTATGCTTTCCCCCTCTTCGGTCTTGCCTCCGGGGAACTCGAAGAGACCTCCCCTTGCTTTGTTCATCGGGCGGCGGCATATCATGAAGCGGCCGTCCCGCCATATGAGAGCAGCGGCTACCTGCCTCACCCTGTCGTCATTCATAGCGCTTCTCCTAGTCCTGATCGATCACGGTGACCTGAGGCTTTTCCGCGGCGAGCCACGAGAGGATCTGATCCTTGTAGCGTTTGTCGACGGAGAGCACGAAGCCGGCGGCGTCGGAGCTGAAGAAGCAGACGCACTCGGAGAAGACCCTGACGAAGGCCAGGCTGTCCCAGGCTACGCGCAGGACCCTTCCGTCCCTGCGGTTTAGGCTTACGCCCACCTCATCCATTGTCAGGACTTCGGGCTGCTGCTCGTCCATGAGCCTTTTGCTTATGGTTTTCAGGTTTTTAAGGAAGGCGGCGCAGATGACCACGTCGAAGACCATGAGGCCCAGGGCCATGGCGGCCAGGGGCTCAAGGCCTCTGTTGACGATGATCATCAGCATGAGGGCGGCCATGACCGCGCATACCGCGATGTTCCTCTTCATGACCTTCTCCTGGTCCTTGTATTTTGCCGTGGGCTTTTTAATGAGGGTCCTGTACTGGCCGGTGACGCTGACCGTCTGCCTGTAGAAGGCCTCGCTCCCCTTCTCGTTGATCTCGATGTTCATTTATATCTCCTTTTCGGGCCCGTCCGCCCTTTCGACGCTTATGAAGCATATGGGGACTATGCCCCGCTTCTTTTTCATCTCATCTATGGAGGAAAAGACGCTGAAGTCTTCCTTCCCCGAGAAATTGTAGGCCTTAAGGGGCCCGGTGTAAAGGGGTCTTAAGGCCTGAGCCTCAAAAATCGGACCTCGCGTCGGAGTTCCCGTCGCGGGCCTTTCCCTTTCGACGACCACCGTATGTATCACAAGGGACGAGGCGCCCCACCAAAAGCTCAGCACCCCCAGGCCGCAGTTTTCAAGCAGAGCGTCAAAGCCCGCGGCTTCCGAAGGCCCATGGTATACCGCCTTGAGACCGTTTTCGTTGAGGACGTCTTCTATCGCGTGGGGGGAGGCTCCGAATATGCCTCCCAGGCTCGCTCCCCTCTTCTCGAACTCCTTTATGAGCCCGACCAGCTCGGGGGCTTTCCCCGCGAGGCTCAGCGCGTTGTAGGCTGCCATGACCTCGCAGCCGCTGCGCTTCATGGAGGATATGCCGAAGCGGAGGCCGTCGGAGGGCGCTCCCGCCCCCTGGCGCAGCAGAAGGCCCGCCTTAAGGCCGCTCTTTTCAAGCCTTGAGGCGTTCTTCCTGCCGTTACGGGCGCTGAAGAGCCGGGCAAGCCTTACCCTTCCCATGGCCTTCCTGCCGTAGAGCAGCTCGTATATCTTTCCCGACGCGTGGACGCGCTCAGCAAGCTTTCTCATCATGAATATATAATAATGCAGCGAAAGCTTTGCCGCAATCGCCTTTTCATTACACAGATTCTTCACAATTGCTTCAGTTATTTGTAAAGAAAGTCCTCTAAGATGTATACATTAGAAGAGGCCCCGAAGGCCTCCGAGCGGAAAAGAGGACGTCATGGCAAATACATATTCAAAGGCCGCCAAAGGCGACGCCGCGGCCATTAACGAGATATACGAAAGCTGCGCGGGAAGGTTCAGCGCCCTGTCGCTGCTGCTCACCGGAAGCTCCCAGGCCCAGGCAAAAGTCCTTCCCCAACTCTGGGAAAGGCTGATGAACGGAGTAAAAGAGGGAAGGATCAAAAGCCTCGAAGACCTTAAGTCCGAAGGCCTTTCGGCCCTCACCGAGCTCTCGAGGACCCAGGTCGCGAAGACCAATCCCAAGGCCTTCTCCCCCGGAGGGGCTAAGGAATGCGAAGAGGTCCCCGAGGTCGGAACCAGGCTCTTTTCGGGAGATCCCTTAAAAGGCCTTGAAAGCCTCACCAAAGGCCTTCAGACTTTAAGCCCCATACAGCGCTTTGCAGTTGTTCTGAGGTCTTTTGGCGTTGATTTCAATACCATAGCCTGGGCCGTGAACCAGAGCGAGAGCCTGACGAAGGGCATATACCTTAAGGGCCTCGAGCTTCTCGAAGGCGCCTTCAATGCCCAGGCTTCCAAAAGCTACAGCATAGACATACCGAAAGCCGACCAGCTTTCGGAGCTTCTCGCCCTTTCCCTCGACAAGGCGGCCGTTCCCGCCGAGGCGGACAGGGCAGTAAAGGTCCAGCTGAGAGCTTTTGAGGTCGCAAAACCCAAGTGGCAGAAATACGCCGCTGCAGGGCTCTGCCTCATACTCGCGGCCTGCGGCATAGGCATAGGCCTTCATCAGGCCGATATGAAGAAGCAGGCGGAGGCTCAGGCGCAGGCTGAGGCTGAGAAAGCAGCTTCAGCCGCCGCCTTCGACAGCGATATCTACGCCAAAATAGACGTCAAGGACTACGGCGGGATCACCGTAAAGCTTGATCACGACACCGCTCCCATCACCGTCGAGAACTTCGTGTCCCTGGCGGAAAAAGGCTTCTACGACGGCCTCACATTCCACCGCATCATGGAGAACTTCATGATTCAGGGAGGAGACCCAGACGGCAACGGCACCGGAGGCTCAGGCGCAAACATCAAGGGCGAGTTCAGCTCCAACGGGGTCGAGAACAAGAACTCCCACACCAGGGGAGCGATCTCCATGGCCAGAAACCCCTATGACATGGACAGCGCCAGCTCCCAGTTCTTCATCGTCCAAAAGGACAGCACCTACCTTGACGGGGACTACGCCTGCTTTGGCTACGTGACCGAGGGCATGGAGGTGGTGGACGCCATCGCGAAGGATGCCAAGCCCACCGACAACAACGGCACCATTCCAAAGGAAGAGCAACCGGTCATAAACTCGATAACCATAGTCAGGGAGTAAAGCATAAGGCCAAAACCGGCCCGGTCAGGCCTTAAACACATCGGAATACAAAGAAACGTCCCGGACAGCCGTCCGGGACGCTTTTATTGTTCCTTGATGTCGGCCCTGCTCTAGTACACGGTTTCGGGGTCCAGGGGATAGATGGGCCTCTTTACGTTCTTATAGTCGAGAAGAGCGTAGTTGGCCGTGTGTATGCCCGCCGGGTTGGTTGGTATGCAGGCCTTGGCTATGGGCTGGAAGTAGGCCCTGTAATGGGTGGTCGACTTGATGCCCACCAGCCTGTAATCGTTGATATCGATACCCAGGGCGCCGAAGAGGCAGTCGTCCAGGGTCTGGGAGGTGAGGCGGGATATCACTATGATATCGACGTTGCCTGTCCTGATCAGGGCGGTCTTTCCGAAATCCATGGGATTGCCCTTCCCCATGGGGGACTTGGCCACGGTCTTTCCGTCGCAGAGGGCTATTACCTCGGCGTTTTCGATGGGGATCGAAGGCCCGTGGATCGAGTCGAAATGACCTCCAAGAAGGCCGCTGACCTTTCCGCCCACGCCCGCCCTGTGGGCGGCTTCCGCGATGGCGGGGTCCAGTATGTAGTCTGAGATGGTACCGGGCTCGTTCTTCTTAAGGAAGGCGGACAGCAGCCAGGTTCCGTCGCCGGGGCAGCCTCCTCCCGGGTTGTCGGAGGCCTCGTTTATAACCACAAAGCCTTCTCCGGGAATGGCAAGGGCCTTCTCCACCGCGTCTTCGGGGAGCAGCAGCTCTACATCCAGCTTGTGCCTGTTGTCCCATATCCAGCGGGCAAGCTCGTCGGCGTGTTTTTTGGCTCCTTCGCCCTTCTTCGCCACCACGACCGCCGAAGCCCCCGCGATATCTATGTCGGAATAGGGGAAGCCGTGGAAGTAGGTCGCGTCTATAAGGCCGTTCTCCTCTTTGTATGCCCTGACGTGCTCCTTGAACTCCCTCATGGGCATGTTGTAGGTGCAGGCGTTGCAGCAGTTGGTGAAGAGGGGCAGCTTGGTCATGGCGGTCTCGATCTCGTACTTGCCGTCCATCAGGTCGGAGAGCACGTTCATTGCGAGATACCCCGCCTCGACGCAGTCGGTGTGGGGGTAATCCTTGATGCCGAAGAGGCCGTTTGCGAGGCTCGCCATCTCGTCGCTGATGTTTCCGTGAAGATCGAGGGTCACGCATATGGGCATGTCGGGTCCCACTATCTTTCTGGTCTCTCTCAGAATGTATCCTTCAAGGTCGGGGGCGCCTTCGGCGACTCCCGCTCCGTGAAGAGCGAGGCAGAGCCCGTCCAGGCTGTCCTTTTCGGCCTTAAGCTTTTCAAGGTACATGCCCACGGCCTTGTCCCTCGCCTCTTTAAGGATCAGGGGACCGGCAGTGCTTATGGCCAGGGTCGGAACCAGCTCTATGCCCAGTTCATCGGCAGCCTTGATCATGCCGCTGACGTAGCCCGTGCCTCCCCTGAAGTAGCGGAGCATCTCCTCCCCTTCGCAGTAGTGGCCCAGGGCCCAGCGTTCGAAATTGCCCACGTCGGATGAAAAAGTATTGGTCTCGTGGTTTATATCGGTCGTCAAAACTCTTTTCATAATAAAGACCTCCTTGAGGATACTTTAACCCCCGCGCGCGGCTGCGGTCAAGCCTATGCCTGCTGAAGCACCAGCAGGGCTTTGAACAGGTCGCCGTCCACCGCGATGGAGAAGCTTCCGTTCATCATCAAAAGTGAAATTTCTCCCCAATATTTTTTGTTAGTCAAGATACAACTTCCATGTGCTCATTGATATGCTAGCATTTATCCACCTAGAAGTACCGTCACCCCAATTTACTTTTATTTGAGCAGTAGATATATTTTGATATCCAATACCCACAAAATAATGATCATCATAATAGGAACCAATGATAATTGGCTCACCCGATCCGTCTGATAAAATTGTATTTTTTACTCTGGTATAATTATTTAATATAGATACAGATAATCTTCCATCAATATTATGATCCTCCATGTAGCCCGAAAACCCGGGATTTAGCATTACCGAGCCATCACCATCTGGTTCTATATAATCAACAAGCTCTGCTACCAAATCAATTCCATATGTATCTAAATCTATATCTCCACTATTTTTTCTCCAATTAGTTGCAAAGTCTCCTCCTGGAGCAAGTGATGATTTATAATCATCCATATAAGCGACTAATATTGCACATGCTAAAGAGCCACATACCCCGGGATTTGCTTCCAATTCCTGTTGAGACGCAGACGGATAAAAGTAGGATAAATTCGATTCTGTGTTACAATTATAATACCTCGTAGAATGACTCAAATAAACTGGACCTTCTGATGATAATACGCCTCTTTCAGGCACAGGAACTCCATTCATTCCGTAAAAGTCATCAGCATTGTTAATTCCTCTAGTATAATAAGGTATGATTTTGCCTGATGTCAGATCACGATAACCATTTTCTGTCAGTTCATAATAGGAAGCCAATCCGTTATAGTAGTACTTCACATCTTCGTCTAATGGGAATGGAGTGGCAACTGTAGTTGAATACTCTAATACAATACAGTTTTTAAAATCTAGAATAGCATATCCTTCAGGATCTAAAGAATATACAATAGCTATCGGTTGATTTTGAAAAGAATACAGTACGCGAGCATCCGCTATGCTACAGTCTGTTATTACCTCTTTTGTATCTGCATCAATTGTTACGATTTAATCAAGAACTGCATTGCAATAAATGTCATTGAACGGATTGATAGAATCATTTTTTGATAAAGCCCAAACCGGGACACTGTTCAATAAAACCGCAATGATTATAGCAATTCCAACAACCTTAACTTTCATACTATTTTTTCACCTCCTGATACTCTTCATAACCATTTTTATATCCTTCGACCCAATAGCGGGAAAAAGCCACCGAGCCCCCGTTTATCCGGGTTTTTTCTGAATAAGGATCGTTTAAAGGAGTCCATCGATGAACGCCCCTGGAATGATCTTCTATCCCCTGTTGATATCCATACTGATATCCTATCTCTGCACCTTTGCAATACTGGATATCGTGGATCGAAGATATAACAGAACAGATCCCGCATATACAGAATAGGGTTCTGAGAACTGTTGATCTTCTTTTTGGCAATGCTGCTTCATTTTCCGTAGTTTTGATCGTAAACAATATTATCAGAAAGCACATGGATATAAGCAGTTTAAAAGCGATCCTTGCAGATCGATAGGCTATGACCGAAAAAGCTCCCGTATAATTTTTAATCACAAACCCTATAGCATTACCACATAGTACAGCAATTATCCAGAAAGCCCAGATAATTATACCGATCCTTTCGTGACCCATTATAGTACATACTATAGAAAGAATGGCTAAACAATAAATCAATCCATGCGAACAGAGCCAGGTCCAATTGAAGTCAATATTATTAAACACAGAAAACAGACGCGAAAACAAGAAGCCTGTAAGTAGATAACCTAATATGCATAACGAAATAAGTATTATTCTTTTTTTACGATCGGTATCCATGTATGTATAAAAGACTGATCTCAACATCAAATAATCAATATCGGACTGCCAGCGTTCAAATGAATGGAATCGCTGTCGATCGAAGTGTGCTACAGGTTTTTATTTAACCACTTTGTTTTACATATATTATCAATAATGGTCATTTTGAGCAATAAAATCATATGTAGAACTTTTACACAATTAAAATCTATGATCTGTATTGTTCCAGTCTTAAGTTTGTCAGTAAGACAGCGGTCCCGGAGAGCATATCAGTTCCCCGGGACCGCTCTTTATATATGAACTTTCATTCCTCCGCCCTCCGCGCAAAACCTTCAGCGAGAGGCGGATCCCCTTGCTTTTTAAGCCTGCTCCAGCACCAGCAGGGCTTTGAACAGGTC
>JAFRWQ010000077.1 GCA_017437925.1 Bacillota bacterium | reverse complement strand
TTGGCGGAGAACTTGTCCATGACGTCGGAGAACTTCACCGGGTTGTCCTCGCTTCCCAGCTCGAAGCGCTGGTCCTCGGTAAATATTCTTCCGTCGTTTAAGGTGATCTTTACCCAGCCGGGGAAATGGCCCGGATTGCGCTTGGATTCGTCGTCTATGCAGGTCACCTTGTCCATCATGGCGATCATCTCGGGCTCGGAAGCGTATTTGGGATCTATCTCCCAGGGGCTCACGTTGCCTTTTATGATGGCGGCCGCGACGACGTAGGGAAGGCTGAAGCGCATCATGTAATCGTTCTGAGGCCTCTTCTTCACTTCGTCGGGGCTGCAGATTATGCCGTAGCAGCGGGTCTCTATCCTGCACTCGACGTCTTTGATATCTTCGGGCTTAACGGAATTCGAGCGGACTATGCGCTTGACGCAGTCTATGAAGGAGTGGGCCATATGACATACCGGATACATTTTGAAGGTGATGTCGCAGGTGAACCACTTCTCGCCCAGATCGTCCATGACCCGCTCTATGGCGTCGGTCTTTCCGACGTGGGTCTGGTAGAGGCCGAAGCCTCCTTCAAGGACCTTAAGGGGACCCAGGAAACCGTTCTTTGCCATCATCAGGGCGTAGGCGGCGCTGTGGCAGCCCCAGCCCGGATGGATCTTCTTGACCCAGCTTCCGTCGTGGAGGAACTCCTGAAGGCCGGCAGCCTGGCTGCCGCAGATGCCCAGGGCGTTTACTATTACTTCTTTGGGAAGGCCCAGCAGTTTTCCCATGACGCAGGCTGCGGCAAAGGGGGCGACTATGGCGGTACCGTGATATCCCACGTCGTGGAATATGCCTTCGGCTGCGAGGCCGAGCCTTACTACTATCTCCCAGCCGGCTACCATGGCGCAGAACATCTCTTCTCCGCTTGCGCCGGTCAGCTCGCCCGCGGTCACCGCGGCCGCTACGACGGCGGCGCTGGGATGCACTATGGAGCTTACGTGGGTATCGTCGTAATCGGCGCCGTGGATAAGGCAGGAATTGTAAAGGACGGCGTCGGCAAGGGATGCCTTTCTGTCCCTGGTCCACATCGAACAGGGACCCTGCTGCTGAAGCTCTTCGATGGCCTTCTCCACCGCTTTTGCGTGGGGCAGGTCCTGGCATGAAAGAGCCACTCCGAAGGTATCGGCGAGGAGCATCTTTCCGTGTTCCTTTACCTGAGGGGGAATATCGGAAGGTTTGAGCCGCAGAGCGAAATCCGCCATTTGCTCGGATACGGACGCGAACTGTTTATTGATCTCTGGCATCTGGGCCTCCCATTAAAAAAACACTATGTGATTTGATTACGCCGCAATAATAATCCTTCCCCGAGCCGCGTGTCTAATACTTAAACGAACCCCGCTCCATAGGCATACGCCTATGTATATTTTTTCTGAAGCAAAAAGGACCGTAATAAAGCATTATTGAGCGCCCCGCGTCTTATTGATTAACTCTTAATGACTTTGAGTCTTTTTTATGGTACAATTCACATAATTCATTAGCGCTTATTGTCATTCAGATAAAGAGCAGACCATGAACTACAATCTGAGCATGCGTGAGATCGAATACGTACTCACGGTATATCAGGAAAGAAGCTTCACAGCGGCCGCCGCGAAGCTCTACATATCCCAGCCGTCCCTCAGCCAGGCGGTAAAGAAGATAGAAGACAACCTCGGATACGTGATCTTCGAGAGGACCCGTAAGGGCCTGCGGCTTTCCGAAGAGGGAGAGTGCTTCATCAAAGCCTGCCTGCACATAAAAAAAGCCCTGAGGGATTACGACAACGAGATAAACGATCTCAAGACCCTGAATTCCGGCCACATCGCTATAGGTATGCCCTTCTATCTCGGAGAGCATATGATGCCTCCCGTACTCGCCGCCTTCAGGAAAAAGTACCCGGGGGTCGACATCTCACTGATCGAGCGCCATTCAAGGCAGCTGGAGACCAGCCTGGTCCAGGGGGAGATCGACATCGCGATACTGCCCCTGCCCCTTGAAGATATTACTCTTGATTACATACCCTTAAAGACCAGCGAACTGGTCGTTGTGATGTCGGCGGAAGACCCCCGCAGGGAATTCGCGCGCAAGGGTCCCGACGGGAGCGAATACATAGACCTGAAAGACCTGTCCGGAGTACCCATAATAACCGGTCTTCCCGGCCAGCGCATCAGGCAGGCGGTCGACAGCATATTCGAAAGCCTCGATCTCAAGCTCAATATCGCTTTCGCGTCCAGAAGCATAAGGACCATAATTCGCCTGGCTTCCATAGGCATGGGCGTCGCCCTTACTCCCGATATATACGTTCATGACGAGGACGCTTTCGGCGACGACATGTGCGTATACCGCATCAAAGAAGAACAGTCGGTGCCCTGGATATTCGCCGCCGCGTTTTCACAGGGGGACTATCTTTCCAACGCGGCCCAGCAGTTCCTGGCGACGATGATCGAGACCGTTCCAAAGATAGATAAGACTTAAAAACACTTTATCAAATACGATCAGGCATAATAAAACGGCGGTACAGTCTTTATAACTGTCCCGCCGTATTTGTTTTCTCCGATTCTGCCCCTATCCTTCCATGTCCAGATAGTGCTCGAGAAAGACCTGCATCTCGCCTATGGTCCTGAAGAATATCTCACCCTGGCCTCTGTCATGGCCGCCTTCTGCCAGGACCCTTAAGAGCACCGGCTCATCGCTCCGGTTCAGCTCCTGCATGCGTGCCGCGAACTTCTTGCCGTGGTAAGGAGGCACGTTATTGTCCATCTCGCCGGTCTGTATGTAGACCGGGGGATAGCTCACAGGCCTGATATTGTGGTAGGGGGAGTAGCTGAGCAGGTATTCGAACATTTCCCTGCTCTCCCTGGGGTTGCCGTACTCGGTGATGTACATGGGTCCGCGGTCGTCTTCGGTAAAGTGTATCATGTCGGTGTGGGGGACCGAGTCTATGACGACCGCCCAAAGATCCGGCCTCATGGTGATAAGGGCGCTCATGAGCAGTCCTCCGTTGGAACAGCCGACTATGCCTATGCGGCCCCTGCGGGTCCAGCCGTCCCTGATAAGCTGCTCTGCGATGCCGATGAAGTCTTCAAAGACCTTCTTCTTGTTCATCATCATTCCGGCCTCGTGCCAGTCGGGACCGTACTCGCCGCCGCCCCTCAGGTTGCAGTGGACGTAGACCCCGCCCTTTTCTGCCCACTCGCTCATCATCAGGCGGGTCACCCTCTCCCTGAAGACAGGGGGCATGGCCGCGTTGTAGCCTCCGTAGCCGAACATGACGACAGCGTTATCGCCGTTCAGGGGGCAGCCCTCCTTATACGTAATGTAGTAGGGTATCATGGCGCCGTCGCCCAAAGAGGGGGCGAAGCGCTGCTCGGTCACGAGCCCGGGGAAAGATGCGCCGCTTAAAGCGTAAACGGTCTTGAGCTCCTTTCCGTCAAAGCTCATGAGTCTCGGCACTTCAATGAAGGATTCGTATTTCAGCAGGACCCCGTCCTCAGTCTTCCCGGCAGGGACGAGAGACGCGAGCCCGGAAGGAAGCTCGACGAAGCTCCCGTCCTTTACCCTTAAGAGCCTTGCGCTGACGTCCTTTGCCGCCGTGACGAAAAGCTCGCCCCCTATGGAAAAGCCTTCTTCCAGGACCAGGTCTTCGCTCTCCGCGAGGAGGGTCTTCCTCTCCCCTCCCTTTACCGCGATCAGGGCGCCCTTTTTAGCCCCGCTCATGGTGATGAAGCAGTGGCCGTCTTCGGCGGAATCGACGTAGCTCCACTCCTGAGGCTCGCCGGTGAGGCTTTCCGCCGCTCCGGCAACGGTATCTATGGCAGCCCAGCGGGCCGTGGAATAATCATTGCAGAGCCGGGCAAGTATGTATCTGCCGTCGCTTGAAGCGCTGACAAGGCCGTATATGCAGAAGAGCCCGTCTTCATACACCTTCCTGACCTCGCCGGTCTTAGGGTCGTAGGAATAAAAGGCCGTGCTGCTGGTCTGGGCTTCGGGGTCCGCCTCGGTCACGGGATAGTAGACCCTGCCGTCGCTCTTCGACCAGCAGAAGGAGAACATGTTGTCAGCCCTGTGCAGCAGCTTCCCGCTCCTCATATCGCAGACCGCGAGAGCCAGCTTGGGGTCTCCCGGCACCTGGTAGAGGAAGGCCATGATGTCTTCGTCGAGTGGACAGGCCTCAGCCTCCGCGATGTGCTTTCCCGCGGTCTCTTCGGTGTCGGGGACCGGGCCCATATCCTTAAGAGCCCCGTCGAATACGTGGACCTGCGGAACCCCGTCAACCGTAAGGCTTCCGATGAAGCCTCCCTTATAAGGGCTGAGCCCCGAGGGGAGTTCCGGGAGCATGATCTTTTTAAGATGCTCTATCTTCTTTTCTCTCTTGCCGGCGAAGTCCCCTGAATTAAAGAATTTCTCGGTGAATGCATTTTCCTCGGCAACGAATCTCAGCACTTCGGGGTCTTTGGCGTTCCTTAAGCCCGCGTAGGGATCTTCCAGGGCCAGACCGAACCAGTCTTCGGCCACGCTGCCTTTCTTAAAGACGGGATAATCGTATTTCACGGCTCTTCTCCTTCTTCGTTTTTTCTTTATTCTGTCATAAGGACCGGGCAAAAGCAAGCGCCCGCCGAAGGCCGGCAGGCGCTGAGATATCATGATAAGGCCGGGAAAGGCGCCCGGCGGAAACGCCCTCAGGCCCTACTTCAGGAACCTGGGATCGTCGAACTTTCCGTCCCTTATGCTCTCTATGATGGCGAGTATATTGGTCTCGGTCAGGTGGGATACCGTCCTCAGGGGGTTGACGCCGCTTCCCGAGAGGAAGGCTTCGCGCCACCCGGCCTCTTTGGCAGCCAGGGCCTCGGCCTTTTCGAGCATCTCCTCCAGGTGTTCGGCGGGTATGACAACGACTCCGTCGGCATCTCCCAGTATGATGTCTCCCGGATGCACTGCGGCTCCCCCGCAGCTCACGTCTATATTTGAATCTCCCATGAGGCCCCAGACGCTGGAGGTCACGCAGGAAAGCCCCGCGCAGAAGACCGGGAATTCCGGCATGGTCCTCATCTGGACCGAGTCGGTGGCGGGTCCGTCCAGCACTATGCCGGCAAGGCCCCTGAGCTTCGCACCCCTCACCACGAACTCGCCCACGGGGGCGTAGGTCTTGTCACCCGACTTGTCTATCACTATCACGCTGCCGGCGGGAGCCTCCTCTATCGCCTTGTACATGGCGTAGGAATCCTTGCCGTAGATCTTGCAGGTGTAGGCCGGGCCGCAGACCTTCATGGACGGGTCGACGGGCTTGACCTCGGGAGCCATGAATCTCACGCCGGGCAGATGGCCGTAGGCCGCGGGATCGGTCTTCATAACCCGCTCCCTCAGTTCTTCATTCCACATATTCTTCTCCTTACCGCTGAAAAACGCTGAAAAATAACTGTTTTTCAGATTTTATCACGTCTCAGCGGCCCTGCCAAGGGGAGGGGAAGCCGTAGACCCTGCTGAGGGCGTCCCCCAGCCTCAGGTTGCGGTCGGACATGACCCGGTAGAGCCTTCTCACGGTGACCCCGTCCCTCTTCTCTTCACTCCTCAGGTCTCCGGCTTCGTCTACGAACCAGCGTATCGGAAAGCCTCCCGCCGGCCTGATGAAGCAGTCGGCCAGATCCTTGCTCGGAAGTATGCTGCACACGCTGTCGGAGCGGCCTTCGCCGCTGTATTCGCTGAGCACCACTATGGGTCCGCCCAGGTCTGCCGACATCTCCTGTCTCTGAAACTCGAGGCAAGCCTCGTTGGCGCTCTTAAGTATCTCTTTTCTCTCGCTTTCCGGCAGCTGCGGAAAGTCCTCCTCCATGATCTGCCTGTAATCCCCGTAGTCGGGCTCGCTGGTCCAGATGGTGATCTCCCTGCTCATGACTGTCCTCCCTTTGCAAGTCAAAAATGCTGTGATTTCCACGGTTCAGGGGCTGCCCGGCCGGAGCTTGTCCTCTTGTCTGCAGTGTAATTCAGGAAGCGCCGGATGTAAACAGAACGGACGAATATTGAGACTTTTTTGAGACTCTACTCCCGCGCCATTAAAATAGGCCCGCCGCCGTTGCGCTTTTTCCCCATATTCTGTATAATCAGCCTTGTATTTCAAAAGACCGCGAAAGCGGCGGAGGAAACATGGGTCCCGATATAAAAGCGGTTATTTTCGACATGGACGGAGTCATCTTCGACTCGGAGCGGGCGTGCTTCGAGTGCTGGAAGGAGATCGCTTCGGACTACGGCCTTAAGGACATCGAAAAGGTCTACCCCCACTGCATAGGGGTGACCTCCGAGAGCTGCAAAAACACCTTCCTGAAGTTCTACGGAGAGGACATTCCCTATGACGAGATGCTCGAAAAGAGGAGAGCCCTCTTCTTCAGCAGGTACGACAAAGGCAGGCTCCCCGTAAAGCCGGGCGTCGCCGAGCTTTTAAGCTTTCTTGAGGAGAACGGCATGCCCGCCGTCATCGCCTCATCCACCCGCATCGCCGTGGTCGAGCGGGAGATCGAAGAAGCGGGCCTGAGGCAGTATTTTAAGGACATAATCGGCGGAAACATGGTGAGCAAAAGCAAGCCGGACCCCGAGATCTTCCTTACCGCAGCAAAGCTTTTGCCCGGCATAAGCCTTGAAAACATCGCGATCGTCGAGGATTCCTACAACGGGATCAGGGCCGCCTTCGCCTCCGGCATGTACCCGGTAATGGTCCCCGATATGATAGCCCCCGACGAAGAGATGAGGGAGAAGGCCGCCCTTATCCTGCCCGATCTGGCCGCCGTAAAGGACTGGCTCGCGGGGCTCAAAAGCGGTCTCAATTAAAACAGTCACACCGTCAAAACAAATATACCCTTACATATAACCCGCGTCATATTCCCGGAGGAAAGAAAGAATGGAATCGCTTAAGAAAAAGCTGCCCGGCATAGCAGCCTGTCTCCTCATCGCCGTACCCGCCTGGCTCATAGGGAAGCGCTTTCCCATAGCCGGAGGCCCGGTGATCGCCATACTGCTCGGCATGATAGCCGGCATATTCTGGACGAGCAAGGGCAAGGCCGCCGACGGCATCAAGTTCACCTCGAAGACCGTGCTCCAGGCGGCAGTGGTGCTGCTGGGCTTCGGCTTGGATCTGGGCGTGGTGCTCAAGACCGGAAAGCAGTCCCTTCCCATCATACTCTGCACCATCTCCACCTCGCTCATCATCGCCTGGGTCCTGCACAGGGCCATGAAGATACCCGGCAACACCGCGACCCTCATAGGCGTCGGCTCCTCCATCTGCGGAGGAAGCGCCATCGCGGCGACCGCCCCCGTCATCGACGCCGACGACGACGAAGTCGCCCAGGCCATCTCGGTCATATTCTTCTTCAACGTGCTGGCCGCCATCTTCTTCCCCATGCTGGGCAGCGCCCTGGGCTTCGACACCGCCGCCGGAGAATCCTTCGGGATCTTCGCCGGAACCGCCATCAACGACACCTCCTCGGTCACCGCAGCCGCCTCCACCTGGGACAGCATGTGGAACCTGGGTTCCCAGACCCTGGACAAGGCCGTCACCGTCAAGCTGACCCGCACCCTGGCCATCATACCCATCACCCTGGTCCTGGCCCTTCACAGGGCGAAGAAGGAGGGCGCTGACAAGGCCGGAGGCTTCAGCCTCAAGAAGTCCTTCCCCATGTTCATACTCTGGTTCGTCATCGCCTCTCTGGTGACCACCGTCGCCTTAAGAGCTGGAGTTTCCTCCTCGGTCTTCAGCCCCTTGAAGAACCTGAGCAAGTTCTTCATCATCATGGCAATGGGCGCCATAGGCCTCAATACCAACGTTGTAAAGCTGGTCAAGTCGGGCGGAAAGCCCCTGGCCCTCGGAGGCTGCTGCTGGGCCGGCATCACCCTGGTCAGCCTTCTGATGCAGCACGTGATGGGCATCTGGTAGAGCTTTTCGTTCAGACCTGAATATAACAGCGACCCCGCCCGGGCATCTCGCCTGAGCGGGGTCTTTATGTTCAAGGCAGTCTTTTGGCTGCTGCCTAATACACTGTGCTGTTCTTTCCGTTCATATTGGGGCGCTGGCTGCCGCTGCCCTGGGATCCGGAATTGCCGTCTGAGGGAGCTTCCCCTTTGGGGATCTTTTCGGTAGCTCCGCTGGTCCCGTCGGAAGGAAGCTGCGGGAAGCTCCCCTCGGAGGGCTGCTGGCCGTCAAAGGGCCATTGGGGCATATTGCCGTCAGAGGGGACCTGGCCGTCCTGGGGCATCTGGCCTCCGCTGGGTCTCTTGCCTCCGTTGGGCCTTTCGGGCCTGCTGCCGCCTTCGGGAGTCTGGCCTTCAGAAGGCATCTGCGGGAAGTTCCCGTCGGAAGGCTGCTGGCCTTCAAAAGGCCACTGGGGCATGCTTCCCTCGGAGGGCTGCTGGCCGTCCGAAGGCCTGTTCCAGTTCTGGCCGCCCTGCTCTCCGAACTTGCCGAAGCCGCCCGAACCGGGCTTTCCGAAGCCGCCCATGCCGCTCGTGTTCACGTTCATTGTGAGTGAATCGACGGTGAAGCTTGCCGCTTCGGTGCCGCCTACGGTCACCGTGTAGCTTTCGCCCTGCTTAAGCTGGGGCGAGGTGATCAGGGCGCACTGATAGGACTTGCTGGGAGTAAAGCTTGCCAGCGCCCTGCCCGAAGCGTCCTTAAGGCTTATCTCCTTGCCCGCTTCGCCGCTGAGCCCGATGAAGACGGTCGCCTGGTTCTCGGACGAACTGACGTTGCTCGCCATACCGGCGGAGCCCGTCGCTATCATGGTCCCGCCGCTGACGCTGCCCCTGGTCTGCCAGTCCACGGCCTGGTCGCCGTTGCTTGTGGGTCCGTCCACGTAGATCTCGCCGCCGCTGATGTTCACGCTGCCGTTGGAGTCCATGCCGTCGCCTTTTGAGGCTATCATGAGCCTGCCGCCGCTGATGTTGATCTCGCAGGCGGAGTTTCCGCCCATGCCCATCATGCCGAAGCCCATGCCCTGGCCGCTGGAAGTATCGGGATCCGAGGCGTTGATGCCGTCGTCCGAGGCGTTGATATAGATGTCGCCTCCGGCTATATTGACGGATAGGGCCTCAAGGCCTTCCTTGCTCTGGGCGATATTGAGGCTTCCGCCGTTCACGCTCAGAACACCGTCGCTGCTCATGCCGTTGGTGCCCGCCGCGATGGCGACGCCGCCACCGTTCATGTCGAGGCTGTCCTTGCCCTGGATGCCGGTCTTGACCGAGCTGATCTGCCAGTTTCCGCCCTCCACTCTCAGGGTATCCTTGGACACTATCCCGTGCTTGTAATTGCCGTTGACGCTCACGCTGCCGGACCCGGCAAGAACCAGGTCGGCCTTGCTGAATATGCAGCCGTCGAGGCTCGAATCGTTATCCTCCAGGTTGTAGTTCTTTCCGTCGGACAGGCTGTTCACGCTGCCCTCGGCAAGGGTAAGGGTCACGGTCTTTGCAGCCCTCACGTATATTGCGGGGCTCTTGGAGCTGCTGATCTCGGCTCCGTTCAGTATGAGCTCGACCTCTTCTCCCTTGGCGTCGACCAGTATCATCCGGTCATTGTACTCGCCGCTCAAGGTGTAGGTCCCCCCGCTTGTCACGGTGACGCAGCTGATGCCGTTAAACTCGGTGCTGCTTACCTTTGCGGTGTTGGGGGTGTTGGAGCCTGCCGAAGCCGGGGTCTGGGAACCCTCGGAGTTTTGAGCCGAAAGGGATGAACCGCTCTGGCCCGACACCGCAGTCTCCCCCTGCGCGGAACTTCCGAAATTAATACTGATGCCCGACGCCCCGCAGCCGCTGAGAAGGGCCAGGGCCAAAGCGGCGCAGAGGCCGCATACGATCATTCTTTTGAACTTTTTCACAGTGTTCCACCTCCCTGTTTGACTGAAGCGAATTTATACTGCATTTTCTTTCCTCCGATTCCTGTTTCATTAAGGTATAAGCTTTCCCGACTTTTGAGAAGCTGACCGGTCTTATCCCGCAGCGGCCCAGGTCTTTGGCGAGCCACAGGGGCATGAAGCCGAAGCTCTTGATCTCCATCAGCAGGGTCCCCGGAGGCAGCAGCCTCTTCCCGGAGGTCCCCAGCCCGGGATCAAGATCGTCGGTCCTGAACCTTATGCTGCGGTCGAAGGTCACTCTCAGGGCCGCGTCATTCGGACTCATGTATGCCTGCCTGTCGTAAGCTATGAGCATTACGGGGCGGGGCTGACCGTTTTTGCGCATGGTGTGATCCAGCTCGGACATGATCCGACTCTTTTCGGGGAGCGGCCCTCCCCCGAGATAGGCCCTGATATCGTTGATATTGGCGGATATCCTCCGCTTTGAGACCGTCCCGAGGTACTTTTTCTTGATCTCGAAGAAGACTTCGCTGTCTTCATCCGCCTCTCCGTAGCAGCGCACTCTGAGCTTTTCCCTGCAGGTAAGGCCCTTGTCCGATGCTTCCGAAGATCTGCGGATCATAGAAAAGTCGGGAGTGTCAAGGTATACGCTGGTCACCAGGCCTTCGGGATATTCGTCGGGGACGAGTTTTCCTCCCGCCGCTTTCAGCAGCATCTCCCGCTGCTCGGGGGTGATCAGGTACTTTTTTTCTTTTCTTAAGAATACTGACGGTCTCATGACTTTTCTCCTTTCGATGATATGAGGATAACAGGCAAAAACGAAGAAAGAATGTAACGAAAATGAAGAGGGTCTGCAGGTTTTGTGAAAGAAAACTACACAAAAGGCCGCCCCGGGTCCGGCTCCGGGCCGGATGCGGGAGATTTGCCCCAAGCCGCGATATATGGTAAAATATAGTGTTAAACAATGATACCGGGCTTTAAAGCATGAAAGGAGAAAAGCATGGCAAAGGAAAGAGACATCATGCTGAAGCTTCTCATAGACGGAAAGACTTACGAATACCCCAAGGGGACCCTTATCACCGAGATAGTCCACGAGTTCCAGCCGCATTACGAGCACGACATAGTGCTGGTCACAGCCAACTCGTATCTGAGGGAGCTCCACCACCGGGTCCACAGGGACGGCGAACTCACCTTCATCACCACCGCCGACCTCATAGGCCATGAGACCTACAGGAGGAGCTGCTCCATGCTCTTTCTGGCCGCGGTCCACCAGCTGACCAGAGAGAAGAACTGCAGGACCATCCTCCACTTCTCCGTGGGAAGCGGCCTCTTCTTCACCGTGGAAGGGGTCGAAGCCGACGACGCTTTCGTCTCAGCGGTCGAAGAGCGCATGAGGGACATGGCGGCCGCAAAGCTTCCCATAGTCAAGACCTCGGTCAGCATCATGAAGGCCAGGGAGATCTTCAGGGAGAGGGGCCTCGCGGAAAAGGACCAGCTCTTCAGGACCCGCCTTTCGTCCAGCGTCAACCTCTACAGCATAGGCGAGTACGAGGACTATTTCTACGGCTTCATGACCAACCACACCGGCTATCTCAAGTACTTCAAGCTCTACCCCTACGAGGGCGGCATACTGCTTCAGATGCCTCCGGTGGACAGTCCCGAGACCCTTACCCCCATCATGCACGAGCCCATGCTTTTCAGGACCCAGCTCGAAGGCGAAAAGACCGCCGAATCCATGGGCATCGCGACCATAGGAGCCCTCAACGCCACCGTCATCGACCAGAGCACCCGCGAGATGATACTGACCTGCGAAGCCCTGCAGGAGAGCCACATCGCCCGCATCGCCGACACCATCGCGGAAAGGGACGGAGTCAAGTTCGTCATGATCGCGGGACCCTCGTCTTCGGGCAAGACCACCTTCTCCCAGCGACTCTGCATACAGCTGATGGCAAGGGGCTTAAGGCCCCACTACGTCGGCGTGGACAACTATTTTAAGAACCGCGAGGACACCCCCAAGCTCCCCGACGGCCAGTACGACTTCGAGAGCCTGGCCGCCGTCGACGTGGAAGGCTTCAACCGCGACATGCTGGCCCTGCTCAACGGAGAAAGGGTCAGGATGCCCACCTTCGACTTCACCGAAGGCGTTAGGGTATATAAAGGCGACAGCATAAAGTTGGATAAGGAAGACCTGCTGGTCATCGAGGGCATACACTGTCTGAACGACGAGCTCTCCACATCTCTTCCCCGCGAGAGCAAGTTCAAGATATACATCAGCGCCCTCACCCAGGTCAACGTGGACGAGCACAACCGCATACCCTCAACCGACGGCCGCCTCATACGCCGCATGGTGAGGGACAACCGCACCCGCGGCCACTCGGCTTCAAAGACCCTGGCCATGTGGGCCTCGGTGAGAAAGGGCGAAGAGGAGAACATCTTCCCCTACCAGGGCACTGCCGACGTGATCTTCAACTCCGCCCTGCCCTACGAGCTCACCGTGCTCAAGCAGTACGTGCAGCCCCTGCTCTTCCAGGTCGGGCCCGACGACCCCGGAGCCTACGAGGCCAAGCGCCTGCTCAAGTTCCTCGACTACATAGTGGGGCTTCCCGCCGAAGACGTCCCCGCCAACTCGATATTAAGAGAGTTCATAGGCGGAGGCTGCTTCAGGCTGTAGTAATGTCCGTAACGGACGGCGGAGCGCAGTACGGCGCGTTCGCTGAAAACCGATATGACTATATATAAATATATTAAATGGGCGGATCTCTTATGCCCGATCCACAGCACAGAAAACTGTAAGACGAACTAAACAGCATAGTTCTGAAAGATTCATAATTCAGAGCCTACGTCAGAAGCATGCAGGAGCTGGAGCAGCAGATCAGCGAGCTCTATAAGCCCTCCGCGGAGACTAAGAAGCTGCTCGATTCCGTCAACGAGTACAGGGATTTTCAGAAGAAGCTCAACGAAAGGCTGAACAAAAAGCCCGGAGAGCCCGGATACAGCGACTTCGGCAGCGTCATAGGCGCCAACGATATGTTCAAGATGAAGGCAATGCTGAAAAAGCTTGACGAACAGGCGCTGAAATGCTGTGACGCAGAGGATCTCGGCAAGGATGAGTCGTCCTTCGTTATGGGCGTCACGAACTTTACATCCCGGATGGCCCACATGCCCCGAGATAGACGCCGAAGAGCAGGAGACCGTAGCCGCAGGCGAGCGCCAGGCCATGGAATCCTTCAACCGCAGGAGGGCGAAGGAATTCGCGGACAAAGCGCCGCAGGAGGGCGGCCCGCAGATCGTGTAGCGGGCTTTTAAGCCGGGTATGCCCGGTTCGGCGCTGCCGGCTGCAGCATCTCATCAGTATGATATAAAAACCCCGCCGGGCTCGTTTGGAGCCGGCGGGGGTTTTTTCTTTGCCTTATACTACCTGCTGCAGCCTCTGGCGGTGATCATCAGGCGGTCGGCGATCTCGCCGTCTTTGTAGAGGTAGAGCTTGTTGTAGAGGTTCACGGTGGAGCAGCAGTGGCCGGGTATGAGCAGAGCCTTTGCGCCGATGGGGAGGCCCTTTGAAGCGTCATACAGCTTGACGTGCTCCTCGTTGACCTCTATCCTGCCCTCTACCCTTTCGCCGTCCATGGTGAGGATCAGGGGATCGCCCTGGTCCATGCCCAGGGTCTTGACGCCGGCGTCCAGTATGGTGATGCCGGGTTGCTTGCTGATGACGGTGGAGAGCACGAAGAGGGAATTCCTGAAGGGAAGCTTCTCAAGCTCGCCGTAGGTGGCGTCCAGGAAGATGTAGCTTCCTGCCTGAAGCTCGGTGTAGACCCCTCCCTCGGCCTTGAGCGCCGACGTTCCGGTGCTTCCGCCCGAGATGGCGCCGACCTTAAGGCCTTCGGCCTCGAGCCTTTCTTTAAGCTGCGTCAGCTTCGCCTCGTTGGCCCTGGTGTACTCCTTCCTCTCCTCGTCGCTCACCATGTGGGAGACGTGGCCCGCGTAGGCCTGGATGCCTGAAAATTCAAGGTGCGGAAGCCCCGCTATGAGCTTTGCCAGCTCCACGAACTCATCTTCGGTGGCGACTCCGCAGCGGCGCATGCCTATGTCGTACTCCACATAGCAGTGGAGCATGGTGCCGGCGGCCGAGGCTGCCCTTGAGAGCAGATGGGCGTTCATCTCGCTGTCGACGCAGACGGTGAGGCGGCACTTTCTTGCGAGCAGGGCCGCTTTGATCATCTTCTCGGGGTCAACGATCTGATTGGCGATGAGTATGTCGGTGATGCCGCTGTCGGCCAGGTCCTCAGCCTCGCTGAGCTTGGCGCAGGTTATGCCTACGGCTCCGTTTTCCATCTGCATGTGGGCGATGTCGGCGCACTTGTTGGATTTGTAGTGGGGACGGAGCCTTAAGGGGCTCCCCTTAAGCAGCTCCTCCATGGCCTTGAGG
>JAFRWQ010000008.1 GCA_017437925.1 Bacillota bacterium | reverse complement strand
TATCTTCTCATGGCGAGAAGGCGGGCAGCTTCCTCGGCATTGCCTTTCTCCAGCTGCCTGAGCCTTTCGCAGGCTTCGCCGCTGGCGCCCCTGCCCTCGCTCATCTTTTTATCTATCAGGGCCTTCAGTTCGTCGGCCTTAAGTCCCTCCGCGGGAAGGCAGGCGTCCGAACCGATGTCCCTTATGAAACTGTCTACCTTTACGTCGTACGAGATGCCAATCACCGGGGTCCCCGCCGCGGTGGCGAAGATGAGGGAATGGAGCCTCATTCCGCAGACCAGGTCCATCCTGCCCAGCATCCCGATGGCCTCGGAAGCGCTGTGCTTTTTGGTGCAGACGTATCCGGGGCATCGGAGCATCCCCGCAGCGGCCTCTCCGATGGAAACGTCGGTGGGATGTTCTATGGGAAAGAACACCGGAGTGAGACCGTATCTCTCATACGCGTATCTCGCGGCCTCCGCCACCTGATCCAGACCGGAAAAGCCCGGCCACTTTCTCAGGCAGAAGCCTATCATGCGACCATCCCCGGGGATCCCTTCGGCCTTGAAGGCCCTGTCCACGGCATCCTCCGAAGCCCTGGGAAGGTTCACCACCGGATCCGCCGCCCTGATGATCCTGGGCTTAGTCACACCGATCTCCTTAAGGAGCTCCTCGGAACCGCTGTCCCTCAGGCTTATAACGTCTGCGGTGGAGTTGAGGACCTTTGCCGCTATCCTCCTGTCCCGCGCCTTGATCACCGGCCCGATGCCGCAGCCGTACATGATGACGCTGCAGCCCAGCTTTTTCGCCGCCCACAGGGTGAACAGGTAGAAATACAGGGATCTGGACGAGGTGATATCCTGGATCAGGCTGCCTCCCCCGTTGACGAAGATCTCGGATCTTCTCAGAGCCTTTATGAACCTGGGAACGTTGAAGATATAAAAGCTCCCGACTCCGTGGCTCTTGGAGGTCTGCTTCGGGTCCCTTGACATGACCCAGAAGGGCATATCCTCATCGATGGTCCGAAGACTTGAAAGGATGGCGGTAAGGATGGCCTCGTCGCCCACGTTGCCCTTGCCGTAGGCTCCGCACAGGACCGCGCCCCTTCTTTTGCCCTTGAGCTCATTGCGCCTTATCAGGGTCTCGTATATGTGCTGCTGGTCCTGCCTCATCCTTTCGAGGGAGAACTCACTCTTGGCTTTTTTGAACAGCGCCTCGGCCAGGTCTCTTCTCAGCTGCTGGTCCGCGGCCAGCCTCAGGATGTGCCGGGAGAAGAGCTCCGCGTCCCCGGCCTCGAACATCAGGCCAGTCTCTTCGTTTATCACCAGCGAGGGGATGCCGCCCACGTTGCTGGCGATGGCCGGACAGTGGTCATATGCCCCCTCAAGGAGAGAATACGGGAAGGTCTCCGAGAGGGACGACAGCACGTTGATGTCTACCCTGGCGAAATAGGCCTTTATATCGCTTATCCAACCTTCGAAGACCGTGACGTCCTCGATACCCAGCTCCTTGGCAAGGCTCCTCAGCTTTGCCTCCTCGTCGCCGATGCCCGCGATGGAGAGCCTGAGCCTTTTGTCCTTCGCGTATGCCATCGCGAAGGCCTTCATCAGCGTGGGGATGTCCTTTACCGGGTCGAGCCTTGCCGCTATGCCCACTACGATGGGATCATTCTCATCCTTTAAGGGCCGCGGCTCCTCCGATGCGCCGGAGAAATCCATGCCGTTGTACAGGGTGAATATGCTCTGGGGATCGAAGCCCCTGTCTATGAGGAGCTGCCTCATGCGCCAGGCCACGGCGACGTAGTAATCCATGCGCCTGAGGGCCCAGCCGTTGATCACTCCGAAGGTATATTTTCTCAGAGGAGCCCCCATGTAGTCCAGCTTGGGATCCGAATGGACGGTGGTCATCACCGGCACACCCCTGAGCTTCTTTACTATAATTCCTATGGCGTTGGCCTTGGCTCCGTGGCAGTGGATGAGCTGGGGCCTGAAGCTGTCGCACTGTTCCAGGGCGAAGCGGATGGCCCTGGCATAGCCCTCCTTATGGTCGACGTAGACCACGTCGATGCCCATCTCCGCGGCCTCGGATGACATAACTCCCTTGCGGAAGCACACCAACCTCAGGTCGTTCTCCCTGGAGAGTTCCCTGGCCAGGGAAAGAATATGGGTCTTGCCGCCGCCGATATCGCCGCCGGCGGCGAAAATCATTATCCTCATAACTATGGTCCTACTCGAAACTGTATTCGCCCTTGATCATCACGTAGCAAAGACCCTGACAGTCTATGCCTCTGCCGTCGCTTCTGGGCACCAGCAGCAGGTGGTTCTTGGATATGGCGGCGCCTCCCTTCAGGTCTGTTCCGTCCGTGAGATCGCTGATGCCATCAACCCCGTTGTCCACGGCGAAGGCGTAGCCGCTCCTTACGATGAGCTCGGTGCCTTCATAGCCGACCACCCTCGTGCCCGCGGGGACCTCCACCACCTTGAAGGAAGAGGCCGCTGGGACCTGGGTATACTCCTGGGGCTGGGAGGGCTCCTGGGACTGTTCGCTGCCGCTCATGGTCTCCTTTAGCTCCTCCAGCTTGGCGTCCACCGCATCGGACAGCTTTTCGAAAAGCCCGTCCACGTAGCTCCTGCTGACCAGAGGATCGTCCTCGCTTCCCGGGACAAGCTCCGCTCCGAAGCTCAAAGACGCTCCGAAGACGGCGAGGGACAG
>JAFRWQ010000076.1 GCA_017437925.1 Bacillota bacterium | reverse complement strand
CTTTAGGGTAGGAGGCCTTGCGGATGATCATGTCGGCGTTGATGAAGTAGCACTTGCCTTCGATGGCGATGTGCTGGGTGGTCGCCTGCCACTCGGGGTTGTCGTTGGTGTTGGGCGAGATGTAGATGCTGATGCCCTTCTGGTAGAGGGCGACTCTTGCGAGGGGCATGTAGCTCTCCCAGCAGATGAGGCTTCCCACGGGGCCCCAGGGGGTCTCTGTAATGGGGAAGTAATCCCGGTCAGCATCGCCCCAGACCAGCCTTTCGGAGCCGGTAGGCTTGAGCTTGCGGTGGATCTTAAAGCTTCCGTCGGGCTCGAATATCGCGTTGCTGTTGTAAAGGGTGCCGCTGACGGAGTCCCTTTCGGAAAAGCCCATGCTGATGTAGGCTTTCGCCCTGCGGGCTGCGTCCGAGAGCTTTTCGAACTCGGGTCCCCCGGCGACGACCGAGGCCTCGCAGTACCTGACCCAGTCTTCTCTTCCTTTCGCGGTCCTCATGCCCACCCCGTAGCCGAAGTTCATGGCGAAGGGGTAGCCGGGGATGAAGAGCTCGGGGAAGACTATGAGCTCCGCTTTCTTTGCGGCGGCCTCTTCGATCAGGCCCAGAGCCTTTTCGAGGGAGGCTTTTTTATCGAACATGACCGGCTCCGCCTGGACCAGAGCCAGGCGGCAGGTCTTCTCCTTCAGGTCTTTCATGGCCTAAAACTCGATGGTCTTGGGAGGCGCGGTGAAGGAGCTGAAGGTGGCGGTGCCGTTGGAGAGCCTTAAGACCAGGGTGTTGCCGTCGTTCTCGTCGTACATGGCCCTGAGGTTGGGATAGGCATCCAGCATGTGCTTTCTTGCCTCGACCCTGTCGTCTTCTTTGGCGTCGCAGGCGAGCCTGAGCCAGGTGCCTCCGTCGAAGGCGCAGATCTCGATGCGGGGATTGGCCATGATCTGCTTTGCCACGGGCTTGACCTTGCCGGTCTGGATATAGAGGCCTCCGTCGAAGAGGTCGATGGTGCCGAAAGGCCTTACGCGGGGCTGGCCGTTGTCATCGGTCGCCAGGTAGTAAGTGCCGCACTTTTTAAGGAAATCGTAGATCTCGTTCATGGTATTTCCTCCTGTCGTTTTACTGTTTGATCCTGCCGCCCGGGCGCGGCAGGGCATCTTCTGAGCAAGGGGGCCGGCCCGGACTGCCTTTTTATGTTATTACAGATTCTTTGCCATTCTCACCGCTATGGCGAGGGCCTGCTCACGGGTCGCCTGAGCGTAGCCCATGGCCTTTTCCGCGTCGGTCACAGCTCTCGGGCTGAAGGCGCCGTTGCTGCCTTCGACGATGTGGTTGGCGGCCATGAAGTATACGCTGTCGTAGGCCCAGGACGAGATCTTCTCATCGTCGCTGAACCTGGCGGGCATGGTATACGCTTTCTTGAACTGAGCGTCGAATTCGCCGTCGGTCTTGAGGGTCCAGCCGCTGAAGTTGACTTTTTTCCAGACTCTCGTGAGCATGGTGGCGGCCTGCTCGCGGGTGAGGAGGTCGTCGGGCCCGAAGAGGTCGCCCGCGCTGTTCTTTCCGTCGGTGATGCCGACGTTGAATGCTTTAAGGACTTCCGGGTCGGCGGTATCCCTGAAGGGGTTTTCGGCGGCGGGCTCCGCCTTCGCATTTGCCAGCGCCTCGAAGACCTTGACGCTCACCGCGGCGAACTCGGCCCTCGTGATCTTTTTGGTCAGATCCTGCCCCTTGAGGCAGTCGGGGATGAGACCGAGCCTGTCAGCCTCCGCCAGCTCGGGAAGGGCCCACTGGGAAGCGGTGAAATCCACCTTCTCGTTGAGGACCAGCATATTGGACCAGTCGCTGTATCTGGGAGATCCGTCGGCATAGGCCCCGCTGTACCTGGCGCGGGCCTTGACTTCGGAATCGACGCGGAGCTCGTCCATATACTGGGTCTCGAAGACGCCGTTCCAGGGGTCTTCGTGGTCATAATTGGGCGAGGGCGCGACAGCGGTCTCCTGCCATTCTCCGCCGTCGACGGAATACTGAAGGTCGATTTGGCCGATATAGCCGGCCTGATTGAAGCCGAGCTCGTGGTTCTCAAAGTAGTCTATGGCATTCAGCACGTTTGCGGGCGTCTGCACCGTGACCTCGAGCCAGACGAAGCCCTCTCCGTCATCGTGGATCTCCAGATTGGAGATGACCGGTGCGGTCTTAAGGTCTGCCTCCGCCGGCTCCTGCGCAGCCCACGCCGCAGCGGGGAAGAGGGACAGCGCCATCAAAAGCGTAAGTATCGTTGCGATGATCCTGCGTTTCATTATATCGTCCTCCGATCAGCTTATTACAATATGATTGACATCACTGCTTCTCAATTGTAATAAATTGGCGGGCTGCGCGCAAGGCGCAGGACGATTTTTGCCCGGGAAGAGGCGTATACCGACCCTTATAGGGTCTGTTTGTCCCGATACCGTATCTTTGAAGACACGGCAGCGGTCTGTCCGGCCCGGATATGCGGCGGTACCGCAGCGGCCTGCCAGATGCGCAGGCAGTAAAAGAGAGCCCCGAAGGACTCTCTTTGTTACCGTTTTGCGGTGATCGTTCCGGCTTTACGCCTTGCGCTCTTTATTATGGCAGCTGCCCGACATGGGACAGGCCGAGCATCCGCAGCCGCAGCTGTGCTTTCCGGCCTTCCTGTCGCGTATCATCTTCCTTACTATGAGGAAGACAACGGCGGCGAGGACCAGAGCTACTATGAGGGTCGAAAGTATATTTGTATCGCCCATGGCCGATCGTTCCTTTCCGCGCGGGGCTTTTCCCGCCCGCGCTTGGTTAGCCTTGGCTAACCACCCTCATTCTATACAAGATCGCAGGCCTTGTCAAGTCCCATCACGGGAAGGGGATCTCCTTGGGGATGAGGACGGTCTGGCCGCCCATGTAGGGCTGCAGGGGCTTGGGGATGAGGACGCTGCCGTCTTCCTGCAGGTTGTTTTCAAGGAAGGCGATGAGCATTCTGGGGGGCGCGACCACGGTGTTGTTGAGGGTGTGGGGGAAGTAGTTTCCCTTCTCCTTGTCGCGGACCCTGATGCCGAGGCGCCTGGCCTGGGCGTCGCCCAGGTTGGAGCAGCTTCCGACCTCGAAGTACTTCTTCTGTCTGGGGGACCAGGCTTCGACGTCCAGGGACCTGACCTTCAGGTCCGCCAGGTCGCCGGAG
>JAFRWQ010000007.1 GCA_017437925.1 Bacillota bacterium | reverse complement strand
TCCTGTAGGCGCTCTGGGCGATGGAGCTCAGGACGTTCAGTATCCTGCTGTCCAGCTTTCTGGGATAGGTCTGGCCGCAGACGTCGAACTGGCTCTCAAAGCCGAACTCGGCGCATATCCTGCGGTTCATCTCGTCTATCTTCTCTTCGTCTCCTTCGAAGAGGTCCATGAAGCTGGCTTCGGTGCCGGTGGTGCCGCGGCAGCCCAAAAGTTTCATGGTGGAGAGGACGTGGTCCAGCTCCTCAAGGTCTGAGGCGAAGTCCTGAAGCCACAGGGACGCCCTCTTGCCCACGGTGACCAGCTGGGCGGGCTGGTAATGGGTGTAGCCAAGGGTCGGCAGGGCCTTGTACTTGTCCGCGAACTCCGCCAGTGACTTCATGACCGAGAGCAGTTCTCCTCTCAGGTATTTCAGGGCGTCGCGGTATATGACTATATCCCCGTTGTCGGTGACGTAGCAGCTGGTGGCTCCCAGATGGATGATGCCTGCTGCGGAGGGAGCGACTTTCCCGTAGGTGTAGACGTGGGCCATCACGTCGTGGCGCACTTCCTTTTCGCGGGCGGCGGCGACGTCGAAGTCGATCTCGTCTATGTGGGCCTCAAGGTCGGCCACCTGTTCGGGGCTGATGGGAAGGCCCAGCTCCATCTCGGCCCTCGCCAGGGCTATCCAGAGCCTGCGCCATACGACTATGCGGGTCCTCTGGGAGAAAAGGGAGAGCATGTAGTCAGAGGCGTAGCGCGACGCCAGGGGGGACTGATAGGTATCGTATTTGTCCTGCATTTGGGTTCCTTTCATCTTCTCCTATTCGACGGTGACTGATTTAGCCAGGTTTCTGGGCTTGTCTATGTCGCAGCCGTTGGCTTTGGCGACGTAGTAGGCCAGAAGCTGGAGGGGTATGATCGCGACGGCCTCGGAGAACACGGTCTCGGTCTTGGGTATGAAGAGCACGTCGTCGGCGTGGGTTATTATATCCCTGTTCTCGCGGAAGGACAATGCCAGCACCTCGGCGCCCCTCGCCTTGACCTCAAGTATGTTGTTGGCGGTCTTTTCTACCAGGTCCTCGTTGCAGCAGACCGCGACGACGGGGGTGCCCTCCTCGATGAGGGCTATGGTGCCGTGCTTGAGCTCGCCGGCGGCGTAGGCTTCGGCGTGGATGTAGGAGATCTCCTTGAGCTTGAGGGATCCTTCCAGTGCCACGGCGTAGTCGGTGTTCCTTCCTATGAAGAACATGGAGCCTCTGTCGTGGTACTTTTCGGCGAGCCTCGGGACGTAGGCCTGGCCGGCGTCTATGGCGTTCTGTATGCGCTTGGGCAGGCTGCATATCTCGCCGAGCAGCCTCGCGTACTCGAAGTCGTCCACCTTCTTAAGCTTCTTCGCGGCGTAGAGGGCGAAGAGGTAGAGGAGGACCAGCTGGGTGGTGAAGCCCTTGGTGGTCGCTACGGCGATCTCGGGGCCGGCCCATTCGTAGAGCACGTGGTCGGCGAGTCTGGCTATGGTGCTTCCCACCACGTTGACTATGGCGAGGGTGGTGGCGCCAAGGCGCTTCGCTTCCTCGAGGGCCGCTTTGGTGTCAGCGGTCTCTCCGGACTGGGAGACTATTATGACCAGGGTGCGGCTGTCGATTATGGGGTCTTCGTAGCGCAGCTCGGATGCCAGCTTGACCTCGACGGGGATGCGGGTGAGTTTTTCTATTGCGTAGCGTCCGCAGCAGCCGGCGTGATAGGCGGAGCCGCAGGCGGTTATCACTATCTTGTTTATGTTTTTCAGGTCTTCCTCGCTGAGTTCGAAATCGTCCAGGACTATCTCTCCCCCCTTGATCCTGGGGGCGATGGCCTCTTTCACAGCGGCGGGCTGTTCGACTATCTCTTTGAGCATGAAGTGCTCGTAGCCGCCCTTTTCGGCCGCCTCTATGCTCCAGGCCACCTTGCTGACCTGCTTGGTGATGGGTCTTCCTATCGAATCGTAGACGGTGACCCCGTCGTTCCTCACCTCGGCGAACTCTCCGTCGTCCAGGTAGATGACGTTCTTGGTGTGGGAGACCAGGGCCGTAACGTCGGAGGCGAAGAAGTTCTCCCCGAAACCCAGGCCCACTATGAGGGGAGCGGCCATACTGACTCCGAAGACCGTGTCGGGGAAATCGGCGCAGACTATGCCCAGGGCGTAGGCTCCCTCGAGGCGGGACACGGCCTTCATGACCGCGGCCTTGAAATCTCCGCTGTAGCAGTCTTCTATCAGGTGGGCGACGACTTCGGTGTCGGTCTCGCTGACGAAGACGTGGCCCTTGGCGCCCAGCTCCTCCTTGATAGCGGCAAAGTTCTCGATGATGCCGTTGTGCACTATGGCAAAGCGGCCGTCTCCGCTGACGTGGGGGTGGGAGTTGATGTCGTTGGGGGCCCCGTGGGTCGCCCAGCGGGTGTGGCCTATGCCGGCAAAACCGCTTACGGTGCGGCCGTTGTCCGTCATCTCGAGCAGGTTGGAGAGCCTTCCCTGAGCCTTCGCGACATTGATTATACCATTATTCAGGACGGCGATGCCCGCGGAATCGTAGCCGCGGTACTCCATCTTGCTGAGGCCGTCAAGAAGTATGGGGGAAGCGTTCTGCGAACCGCTGTAGCCTATTATTCCGCACATGGGGTCCTCCTTATGATGCTGTCCCTTTCGGGTCCTACGGAGACGTAGGTGATGGGGCAGTCTATGGCTTTTTCAATGAATTCGACGTAGCTGCGGGCGGCCTTTGGGAGCTCCTCCCAGGTCCTGGCCTTTGAGATGTCGCAGCCCCAGCCTTCCATGTACTCGATGACCGGCTCCGCCTTATCGAGGGCTGCCGGGAAGGGGAAGCTTTGGGTCTTTACGCCGTCCACGCTGTAGGCGGTGCAGACGGGGATCTTATCCAGGTAGCTGAGCACGTCCAGCTTGGTGAGGGATATCTCGGTGGCCGCCTGGACCTGCACGCCGTAGGCGGTGGCGGGAAGGTCGAAGGGTCCCACCCTTCTGGGCCTTCCGGTCTTGGCGCCGTACTCGGCTCCGGCCTTTCTCAGCTCTTCGGCCTCGTCTCCGAACATCTCGCAGACGAAGGGTCCCTCTCCAACGCAGGTGGAGTAGGCCTTGACTACGCCCAGCACCTTTTCAAGCTTTACCGAGGGGCAGCCGGCTCCCACGGGAGCGAAGGCGGCGGTGGTGTTGCTGGAGGTGGTGTAGGGGACTATGCCCAGGTCCAGGTCCCTTAAAGAGCCCAGCTGGGCTTCGAAGAGTATCTTCTTGCCCTCTTTGTCGGCGTTTCTGAGCCAGGAGCCGGTATCTTTTACGAAGGGCTTGATCTTTTCGCAGCTGTCCGCCAGCCACTTTTCCAGGTCTTCCATGGTGTAGGGCTCGGCTCCGTAGATCCTGGTCAGGGCCAGGTTCTCCCACTCGAGAAGGTCGGCCAGATGGGCCCTCAGGTGTTCGGGGTAAAAGAGCTCGCCTGCCAGGACGGTCTTCTTTCTGGTCTTGTCGGAGTAGAAGGGGGCTATGCCCTGCTTGGTGGAGCCGTACTTCCTGTCGGCCAGGCGCTGTTCCTCAAGGCCGTCCAGGTCTCTGTGCCAGGGCATGAGCAGGGAAGCCCTGTCGCTGATCATCAGGTTCTCCGGGGTAATGCTGACGCCCTTGGAGCGGACCTCCTCCATCTCTTTGACCAGGTTCTCCGGGTCCACGGCGACTCCGTTGCCCAGGATGTTTACGACTTGGGGCCTGAAGATGCCGGAGGGCAGAAGGTGAAGGGCGAACTTGCCGTACTCGTTGATGACGGTGTGCCCCGCGTTGCCCCCGCCCTGATAGCGGACTACCGCGTCGTAATCTTCGGTGAGTTGGTCGACCATGCGGCCCTTTCCTCGTCTCCCCAGTTTATGCCTACTATTGCGCTTGCCGGCATGATTTCCTCCTTGTTAAACGGTGATGTATTGTTAATAGTTTGCTGTTTGTTTTGCTGACTCAGCTTTAGGTTTCTCAGATGCTTGTTTGTGAGCGGAGCCCGCTCGGGGTACCCGCGCTGAGCGAAAGCGTGTCCCCGATGCGGCGGACACGACCGGCTCCCGCCCTGCGCACATTTTGATTATACAGGCTTGCGAATCCCCTACAAAATACAGATAATATTAGACAGATCATATGTTTTGCGTATTGCTGAAGGAGGCCGCCATGGATCTCAGGACCCTCAAGTATTTCACCGTCGTCGCCGAAGAACTGAACATCACCAAGGCGGCCCAGCTGCTGAACATGAGCCAGCCTCCCTTAAGCAGCCAGATCAAGAACCTGGAAGCCGAACTGCAGACCACCCTCTTCGTAAGGGGCAAGCGCCAGCTGGAACTCACCGAGTCGGGCAAGCTGCTCTACAGAAGGGCAAAAGAGGTCCTGAGCCTTGCCGACAAGGCCAAAAGCGAGATCACATCTATGGAAAAAGGCCTGGCGGGGACCATATCCTTGGGCCTGGTCGAGGGCATGGCCCCGGACCTTGCCGCCGAGTGGATATCCGGCTTTTTAAGACTCCATCCCCAAGTCAGGCTGCGCATACTGGACGGCAGCAGCGACGATCTGATCGAAAAGATGAGGAGCGGCCTCATAAGCCTTGCCGTCATCACCGCTCCCTACGACCAGCTGCTGCTCAACAGCTTCAGGGTGGGGACCGAAAAGATGGTAGCCCTCATGAGCCTGGACCATCCCCTGGCCAAGACCCCCGGCAGCATAAGGGTAAGAGACCTTGCCGACCAGCCCCTCATAGTGCCCAGCCGCAAAGCCACCATAGAAAACATTTACCGCTGGTTCAGGAGCATAAAAAAAGAACCCCGCATAATATGCGAGATGGACAGCTACCTCGACGCCGCGGCCCTGGCGGGCCGCAGCGCCGGCATAAGCATATTTCCCCAGACTGCCTATGTTCCCAACAGCAATCTGGTCTCAAAGGAGATCGCGGACGCGGACACCCTGGTCGAGTACCTCTTCGTGTGGCGCAAGGGCCATCCCCTGCCCACCGCAGAAGAGAGCTTCATCGACTACATCAAAGCCGTGGTCGCGGAAAACGATACCCCGTCCGGGGCATCCCTCTGATATCACAGCAGGCTCTTGTCCCCCGACTCCATCAGGTCAGCGACGCTGACCCCGTTGAGGTATTCGTTGATCATGGCGCCCAGACCGCTCCAAAGAGGCCTTGTCCTGCACTCGGACTCCATCCCGCAGCTGGCGGGGCAGTCCTCAAGGCAGGTCACGGGGGCAAGATCTCCTTCGGTCAGGCGCAGTATCTCGCCCACCGGGTACTCCGAGGGCTTCCTGGTCAGCCTGTAGCCTCCGCCCTTGCCCTGGACCCCTTCTATCAGCCCCGCCGAGACCAGGCTGGGCATTATTTTTTCAAGATACTTCAGGGATATGTTCTGGCGCTCGGCCACCTGCCTCATGGCGATGTACGAACCGTCGGAATGTTCGGCCAGATCGACCATGACCCTGAGGGCGTATCTTCCTCTAGTCGAGATCATCATGGCGGGCCTCCCCTTTATGCTTTCTTGCTGTTTTTGACCATTTCGGCCAGGTCGGAGAAGTCGTGGAGCTGGCAGCTGTCGCAGCAGCCGTCGCAGCCTTCGGGCTCTTCGCCGGGGAAGGGCAGACCCTGCTTGGCGTAATAATCCTTGAGGGCTTCCTTGATGGCCTCTTCAGCCAGCACGGAGCAGTGGATCTTGTGGGCGGGCAGGCCGTCCAGAGCTTCGGTCACGGCCCTGTTGGTCAGCTTCATCGCTTCTTCGACGGGCTTTCCCTTGATGAGCTCGGTGGCCATGGAGCTGGAAGCGATGGCGCTGCCGCAGCCGAAGGTCTCGAAGCTCACATCTTCGATGATGCCGTTCTCGATCTTGAGATATATCTTCATGATGTCGCCGCAGACCGGGTTGCCGGCTTCGCCGATGCCGTTGGCGTCTTCCAGGGCGCCCAGGTTCCTCGGGTTGCGGAAATGATCCATGACTTTGTCGCTGTAAAGTGCCATTTATGATTACCTCCAGTGTTCGCTTATCATGTGCTGTCTCTTGCCGCTCTCAAGGTCGTGCCAGAAGGGCGAGATGGAACGCAGATACGCGACCACCTCGGTGACTGACTTTATGATGTAATCGACCTCTTCTTCGGTGATGTCGGCTCCTATAGTGAGCCTCAAAGATCCGTGGGCCAGTTCGTGGGGCCTGCCGATGGCAAGCAGCACGTGGCTGGGATCGAGGGAGCCCGAGGTGCATGCGGAGCCGGACGAAGCGCTTATGCCTTTGTCATCCAAAAGCAGCAGCAGGGACTCTCCCTCTATGCCCTCGAAGCAGTAATTGACATTGCCCGGAGCCCTGTTTACGGCATCGCCGTTGAGTATCGAATAGGGGATCTTCGAAAGACCGTCTATGAGCCTGTCCCTCAAGGGGATGAGCCTTTTGTTGTCCTCTTCCATGTTCTCGCAGGCTTCCTCAAGCGCCGCGGCAAGACCCATGATGGCGGCCACGTTTTCGGTGCCTCCGCGCTTGCCCCTCTCCTGGGCTCCGCCCTCGATTATGTTGTAGATGGGAAGGCCTCTCTTCACGTAGAGCACGCCGCAGCCATTGGGCCCGTGGAACTTATGGGCGGCGAGGCTCAGCATATCGATGTTCATGGCCTTCACGTCGACGGGGATGTGGCCTACGGCCTGGACCGCGTCGGTGTGGAAGGGGACGCCCTTTTCGCGGCAGACCGCGCCTATCTCGGCGACGGGCATGATGGTCCCGATCTCGTTGTTGACGAACATTACAGTGACAAGACAGGTCTCGGGGGTAATGGCGGCCCTGACCTGCTCGGCGGTCACTATACCCTTTTCGCCCGGATCGAGCAGGGTCACATCGTAGCCCTCGCCCGCCAGCTTCTTTAATGTGTGCAGCACGGCGTGATGCTCGAAGGCGGTGGAGATGATGTGCAGCTTTCCTTTTCTAGCTCCCGCCATGGCGGCGGAAACTATGGCCTGGTTGTCAGCCTCGCTGCCTCCGCCCGTGAAGGTGATCTCCTGCGGGCTGCAGTTCAGGCACTTGGCGACCCTTTCTCTCGCGTCCTCAAGAGCCTCCTTTGCCCTCTGGCCTATGGAATAAAGGCTCGACGGATTGCCGTAGAACTCGGCCATATACGGTATCATCGCGTCTATGGCCTTCTGGCTCATCTTCGTCGTTGCGCCGTTGTCAGCATATATGTTCATTTATTCCTCCTTACAGCCGGCGGACCTTTGTATTCCGCCCCGCTTTCGCGGCGCGTTTATTTACCTACCGCCCGACTCGGGTTTTATATTAGCATCAATTACCTACCTCGTCAAGGGGTAATTTGCCGCGCCGGATCACGGAAGGATCCGAAAGCTGAGCGAAACGGGCGGGGGACCGGCTCGGGTCCCGAAAGGACAGATATGAACGATTGAGGCTGTCCGGGGATCTGTGGTAAAATAATGCAAAGAGGTATTCCCGATTGAACGCAGAGCTTGATGCAAAACTAAATACGAAGGCCGAACGCCGCGAAAGACTGAAAAAGCAGAAGAGCGATATCGTCGATATGCTCTGCAGCTCCTGGGACAGGGCTTCGGGGAAGGGAACGGCGGAATGGGCCCTTGCGGCCAAGTACCATCGGGGACTTATCTCAAGGATCCGGTCGGCGAAAAGAGAGAAGCATATCCCAGCAAGGCCCAAAAAAGGCTGGATCGATGCTTTTCTTGCCATGGAAAAACACTGCGACGGCAGTCAGATCGCGAATACCCTGAGGCGCTTTGCGGCGACCGCCGCGGGGCTGGTTTCCGACTCGGAGGCAGATCTCCGCAAAAAAGTGCTCGAGCGCTATCCTTACGTGCTCCGCGCCGCTGCGGAGCAGGCGGTAAAGGATTTCTGCAAAGACCAGCGCGAAGAAGACCTGATGAAGATGCTGGGAAGGAAGAACTTCCCTCTGCAAAGGCTCGTCACTGAAGGCCTCGGCAGCGTCTGGTCCGTCTGGTATGTTCCGCAGGCGATACAGTCGAGCCTTAAGCTCCTGCTCGCCCTCAATCCCAAGGATGAATATCCCGAAGCCAGGGCAATGAAGCGCCATTTCATCCTTCACATCGGGGGCACCAACACGGGCAAGACCTTTGAGGGCTTCAAAAGGCTAAAAAGAGCGAAGACCGGCGTATATCTCGCGCCTTTAAGGCTCCTCGCGGTGGAGGCCCAGGAAACGCTTCTGGACGCCGGGGTCGACTGCAGCCTCACGACCGGAGAAGAGGAGGACGTGCGCAGGGGAGACACTCATGTGGCGGCGACGGCGGAAAAACTGGACCTTAAAGCCCGCTATGACGTCGCTGTCATCGATGAGTGCCAGATGATAGCAGATCCTCAGAGAGGTTACGCGTGGACCAGGGCGATCCTGGGGGTCCTTGCCCCCGAGGTCCATCTCTGCGCGGCTCCGCAGGCAAGAGATATACTGATCAGGCTTATAAAAAGCTGCGGGGACAGCTTCGAGATCGTCTACCATAAGAGAAAGACTCCCCTGGTATTTATAAACCGGGCGATAGATCTTGAACATCTGCAGCCGGGCGACGCTCTCATATCCTTTTCAAAGGTCGGCGTATTGAGCGCCGCCGAGGACCTGAGGAGGCAGGGCAAAGAACCTGCGATAATATACGGGGCTCTTCCCTATTCCACCAGGCGCATGCAGATGGAAGGCTTCCTTGAAAAGCAGACGGAGTACATAGTCGCGACCGACGCCATCGGGATGGGGCTCAATCTTCCTATACGGCGCGTGATATTCATGGAGACCGAAAAGTTCGACGGGACAGAGATCAGAGACCTTAAGCCCGAGGAGATCCAGCAGATCGCGGGGCGCGCCGGTCGCTTCGGCATGTACGACAAGGGCTATGTCGGAGCCCTCAGGGACCCGGAAATGATACGAGCGGGACTGACCACCTCCGTCCCTCAGATCGAATATGCGGTGCAGGGCTTTTCGGACATGGTCCTCAAGGTGGATTTCGATCTTCTGGAGGTCCTCACACAATGGAACCGGATGCCCGCTCTTCCCGCGTACCGCAAGCTCGACGTCTCAAGATACATAAAGATCATAAGCGCCATGAGGAAAAGAGGCTTCAGCCTGCCTAAGGAGACCGAACTCAAAGCGGCGAACATCCCCTTCGATGAGACCGACGGTCCCCTGGAAGAGCTGTTCTTCGACTATCTCAGAGCATTCGCGGACGGGGACGGCATAGAACAGCCCATACTTGAGAGCAGCGATCAGACGACGCTGCCCGAGCTGGAGCTCTACTGCAGAAAGCTGGATCTTTACTTCTCCTTCGCGAGGGCTTTCGGCGCGCCTATAGATTACGCCGGGATCTCTGAAGCAAGGGAAAAAGCGGCGGAGGATATAAACGAGATACTCCTGTACCGCCTTCAGAACAACATACGCTTCTGCGAGATCTGCGGAAAGCCCCTCCTCCTGCACTCCAAAGGCCATCTCTGCGAGGCATGCTACAAAAAGGAGCATCTGCGAAAACACAAGCGGACACCGGGATAAAGCCGGCGTCCCCGATATAAACCAAAAGCTCCGGTATATGACCGGAGCTTATATGTGGAGCTGATGACCAGAGTCGAACTGGTGACCTCATCCTTACCAAGGATGCGCTCTACCTACTGAGCTACATCAGCATATTGTTCGGATTCCGAAGCTATCCGACAACATCAATTATTATAGTGAGGCTTTTCTTTTCTGTCAACTGGAAATTTGTTTGTTTTTCAAGGTTTTTTGTGGCTCGAAACAAGGCCCTACTCGCTGAAAAACGCCCTCAGTTTTTTCCTGATGCGCTGCATGGCGTTGTCCACCTGCTTGGGGGACTTGGCCAGCCACACCGAGATCTGGCGGTAGTTGAGGCCCTCGTAAAGCCCCTGCAGAACCTGGCGCTCCAGGCTGCTGAAGAGCCGGGAGTCGGGGGCCATGATGAGCTCGGTCATCTCGCTGAGTATGGCCGAGGCCTCGGGGTTGGAGTCCATGCCCGCGGCAAGGGTCTCGCCCAGGGTCTGGCCCGGGGAGTCGTCGGAGACAGGCCTGTCCAATGAGTAGGCGGTATTTAATGGTGAGTACTTCCTTCTGCCGGCGACCTTGATGGCGTTGATGATGTGGCGGTTGATGCAGACGTCGGCGTAGGTCTTGAAGGAGGCCCCTTTCGAAGGGTCGTAGCTGGTCGCGGCCCTGAAGAGGCCGGTCATGCCCTCCTGAATGATGTCGTCGCGGTCTCCGCCCATCATAAAGTAAAGCTGGGCCTTGGCCCTCACCGCGTCTTTATAGCAGTGGAGCAGCAGGTCCATGGCGTCGGGATCTTCCGGCGCCCTTGCCGCCAGCTCCTCGTCGCTGAGCCCGTCAAAAACGGAGCGCATCACCTGCCCTGCTCCTTGAGGGCTCTCTGCCTTGCGGCTTCGTAAAGCACTATTGCGGCGGCGTTGGAGGCGTTGAGGGAGTTGACCCTGCCCTTCATGGGTATGCCGACCACCAGATCGCACTTCTCCCTTACCAGCCTCGATATGCCTTCGCCCTCGCTTCCTATGACCAGGGCAAGAGGCCCGGTGAGGCCTGCGTCGGGGTAATTGACTCCGCCCATGTCGACGGCGGCGACCCAGACGCCCCTCTTCTTGAGCTCGTCTATGGCTGAAGCCAGGTTGCTGACCTTGGCGACGGGCACGTACTCTATGGCGCCGGCCGAGGCCTTCGCCACGGTGTCGGTGAGGCTCACGGAGCGGCGGGAGGGTATGATGACCCCGTGGGCTCCGGCTCCGTCGCAGCTTCTTAGGATGGCGCCCAGGTTGTGGGGATCCTCGAGCCCGTCGAGCAGTACTATGAGGGGAGCCTCCCCCCTCTTCTCCGCGGCCTTGAAGATGTAATCTATGTCTACGTACTCGTGGGCCGCGACGTAGGCGGCGACGCCCTGGTGGGCCTTGCCCGGGCAGAGCTTGTCCAGGACCACCTTGTCCACGTACTGCAGCTGAAGGCCGTTGTCTCTGGCGAGGCCTGCTATGGTCCTTACGGAGCCTTCGCTGTCTTTTTGCATGAGTATCTTGTCTATGGGCCTTCCGCTCTTGATGGCCTCGGTGACCGGGTTGCGGCCTATGACGAGATTGGGATTCTCGTATCCCGGATCCTTCGGCATCCCCTGCCTGCCGCTTTTTTGCGGTCTTTCGCCTTTGCCGGGATCTTTTGCGGCCACTCTCGGGGCTCTTGAGCCGCTGCGGTCCTTGCGTATGACAAAGCCTTCTCTGGAAGACGGTTTTCTGTCTGTGATCCTGCCGCCGGATGTCCTGCGGTCTTTGCCTGCGCTTCTTCCCGCGGCGGCGTCTTTTGCCGCGGACCTTGCCATTCTCTCGCTCTTGGACATTTTTCTCTCTTTCGGGTATCTGTTTTATAAAGGGCTGCGCTCAGCGGACCCTCTTGTACTCTCTTATATGATAGGTGTAACCGTTGTCTTCTATGGGGCCGCTGTCCCTGACGCAGACGAAGCTGCCGTCCCTGTACTCGGGGAAATGGGCGTCGGCTTCCTCGGCCTTTGCTTCCACTTCGGTCATGATCAGGTAATCGGTGCGGTCCCAGAAGAGCCTGTATATGCTCTCTCCCCCGCAGATCACGGCGTCGTCCGGTAACTCGGGGATGGGGACCGACCTTGATATCACCACGGTGGTGCGGCCGGGCAGGGGCCTTCCCCCGGGAAGTCCTTCAACGGTCTTTCTTCCCATGACTATGAGCCTGCCCAGGGTCTCCTGCTTGTAGTGCTTGAGATCTTCGGGGAGCCTGAACAGGAGGCCTCCCTTGTTCCCTATGGCGAGATCTTTGTCCACGACTGCGATGGCGATCATTTTTCTTTCCTATACAGCGACGGGTATGCGCTTTATCTGGGGGCCGGCCTGGTAGTTCTCAACGACGAAGTCCTCGAGCTTAAAATCGTAGAAGTTCTTTATCTCGGGGTTCATTTTGAAGGTCGGGGCGGGGAAGCTGGGTCTTGAGATCAGCTCCTCCACCAGAGGCTCGTGTCTGTCGTAGATGTGGGCGTCCGCTATGACGTGGACCAGCTCGCCGGGCACCAGGCCGCTTACCTGGGCCATCATGTGCATGAGCACCGCGTAC
>JAFRWQ010000075.1 GCA_017437925.1 Bacillota bacterium | reverse complement strand
GACTGATCTCAACATCAAATAATCAATATCGGACTGCCAGCGTTCAAATGAATGGAATCGCTGTCGATCGAAGTGTGCTGCAGGTATTTATTTAACCAATTTGTTTTACATATATTATTAATAATGGTCATTTTGAGCAATAAAATCATATGTAGAACTTTTACACAATTAAAATCTATGATCTGTATTGTTCCAGTCTTAAGTTTGTCTGTAAGACAGCGGTCCCGGAGAGCATATCAGTTCCTCGGGACCGCTCTTTATATATGAACTTTCATTCCTCCGCCCTCCGCGCAAAACCTTCAGCGAGAGGCGGATCCCCTTGCTTTTTAAGCCTGCTCCAGCACCAGCAGGGCTTTGAACAGGTCGCCGTCCACCGCGATGGAGAAGCTTCCGTTCATCATCTGGGTGAGGTCGTTGGCTATGGATAGGCCAAGGCCGCTGCCCTCGGTGTTGCGGCTCTGGTCGCCCCTGGTGGAGCGCTCCATCAGCTCTTCCGCCGATATGTTCAACTGGTCGCGGCTTATGTTCTTGATCTGCAGGCCCACGTAGTTTCCGGCTCCGCCGTCAAGCTTTACCTGGGCTATGTCGACGTAGACGCGGCTGCCCTCGAGGGCATACTTGCAGACGTTGTTGAGCAGGTTGTCGATGACCCTCCACAGAAGCTGGCCGTCGGCCTTGACGAGAGGCCTTTCGCAGCTGTTCTTGAGTATGACCTCAAGGCCCTTTTCCTTGAGCTTTTCGTCGGTCTCGCCCAGGGCCTGGTTGACCAGCTCCGCCATGTTGATGGCTTCGATCTTGCAGGGAAGGCTGCCCGAGGCCGCCTTGGCCGCGTCGAAGAGGTTGTCGGTCAGCTGCTTTAAGCGCTGGGTCTTCTGGTCGAGTATCTCAAGGTATTCGGGAGCCGAGGGGCTGTCCAGTCCTTCGGTCTTGAGCAGGTCCACGTAGCTTATCATGGAGGTGAGCGGGGTCTTTATGTCGTGGGAGACGTTGCTTATGAGGGAGGTCTTCATCCTCTGGTTCTTAAGCTCGTTCTGCACGGCGATGTCCGCCGCGTGGGAGATGTCGTTTATGCCTGCGGCAAGCTCGTTGAGCTCGGCGTTCATTCCCCTCGCCCTGTCCTCCACCGGGATCTTGTAGGTGAGATTGCCGCTCCTCACCTCTTCGACTCCCTTCTTAATATCCTCAAAGCGGGCCATGGTCTTGGGAGCGAAGGCGTTCAGCAGCGACTTGCTGCAGCGGCTGAAGAAGCCTCCGATCGCAAGCACGACTGTTCCTATGAGGGAGGTGCGCCAGAAGCTCTTTGCCTTGAGCTTTCTCACTATCGAGAGGAAAAAGCTTATGACCAGCCAGATGCACAGGAAGAGGCCGATGCCGCAGAGCACCAGCATGTTGTCGTTGGGTATGCCCTGGATGCGGGCGGGCCTCACTATGTACGGAGTGTAGAATCTGAAGTAGCTCTCCGAAGAGAGGACCTCGATGATGGGTACGCACACGGCGGCGGCGAGGGCCGAAAACACCGCGATGCAGCAGATATGGATCTCGGTCCAGACCTTGTCGAACCAGTTGAGGTATACCCCTCCCTCTGCAGTCCTCTTGTACTTGCCCGTCATTGCCGAAAGCAGGGCGAGAAGCAGCAGGGTGATAAGGCCGAAGCCGGCCGCGGCCAGTATGGCCATGCCCTTAAAGGACTGCCTTCCCGCCTCGTCTATGAATTCGGCGGCGAAGCTGTAGATGTATTTGTCGAATATGGTCGCGGTGTAGAGCCTAAAGCTCATGACCGCGGCGGCGATGCAGAAACCGCAGGCCGTGCCCGAAGCCGCGCAGAGCAGCTTGAGCAGGCCGCTGAAGAAAAGGCCGCTCTTCTTTTTTACTATGGTGTTCTCTTCCATTCTCTTAACCGGGTCCCCCTAAAACTTTTCCATCTTGTAGCCTCTGCCCCAGACGCCCTTGAGGTACCTGGGGGTATTCGGATCGATCTCGATCTTTTCCCTGAGGCGCCTGATGTGGACGGTGACGGTGCTCTCGGTGTTGAT
>JAFRWQ010000074.1 GCA_017437925.1 Bacillota bacterium | reverse complement strand
TGAGATAGCCCATCCTGTGGGTCATCTCGCGCCAGAGCTTCTCATAGGAAAAGACGGAAGCCTTGCACTTCTCGTTGAAAGCCTTTATTCCGTACTTTTCGATGTCCTGCTTGCCGGAGAATCCCAGCTGCTTTTCGACCTCGATCTCGACGGGAAGTCCGTGGGTGTCCCAGCCGGCCTTCCTGCTGACCTTGTAGCCCTGCATGGTCTTGTAGCGGCATACCGAGTCCTTGAGGGTACGGGCCATCACATGGTGGATGCCCGGCTTGCCGTTGGCGGTGGGAGGACCCTCGTAGAAGAGGAAGTTGGGAGCTCCGTCCCTCTCGCTTACGCACTTTTCAAGAAGCTTTTCTTCTTCCCATCTGTCGGCCTGCTCCAGCTGGACCTGCGCGATGGGTTTTGATGATAGATTGCTGTACATTGAACACTCCAGAGATATATGGTTTGTAATTTAGTAAATACACAGAAAACACTTAAGTATAATTCCAAAAAGCCTTCAAGTCAAGGCTTGGCGCCCTCTTCCCGCCCTTTGAGGAGGTCCTTAATTCTTTTCCGCCAAATATCCCGCGCCCAGTATCAGGGCGGCTCCCATAAGCTGGGAGATACCGAAGGGTTCTTTAAGCAGGAAGACCGAAAGCAGCAGGGCGACCACGGGGTCCAGGTAGCTCATGATGGCTATGGTCTGGACCGGTATGCTTTCCATAGACTCGAAGTAGAGCACGTAGGCGATGCCGGTATGGACCACTCCGGCGATCAGGGTCATGATAATGCCGAAGGCCCCGATATCAAAGGACGGGATACCCTCGGTGAGCAGTATGTAGGGGATCAGCACCAGGCCCGCGGAGCTTATCTGCACAAAGGTCCTGTCTATGGCTTCTATGCCCTTTATGAACTTGTTGAGCATTATCACCGAAGCGTAGATAAGAGCCGCGAGAAGGCCCAATATGACGCCTCTTGAGCTTACCTGCCCCGCGCCTCCGATGACATCCGACACCAGTATCATGCCCAGAAGGGCCGCCGCCGTGCAAAGGAGCTTCTTCGCGCTGAGCTTTTCTTTCATGACCAGGGGGGACGCCAGTATCACGAAGACCGGCTGCATGTAATAGCAGAGGGTCGCGACGGCGACCGAGGTAAAGCGGAAGGCTTCAAACAGAAGTATCCAGTTGACTCCTATGAGAACGCCGGAAAGAAGAGTCAGAGGAGCGTTCCTGCGAATGGAGGCCGCGTCGGGCTTTTCCCCCTTAAGCCTCATGAAGACCAGAAGGAACGCTGCCCCTATTAGGCCCCTTGCGCAGGCCAGGACCGGAGAACTCAGCGGGATAAAGCGGCGGAATATGCCTATCGTCCCGAATATTATCATGGAAAGGGCGAGCTCCGCCCTCGGAGACATCTTCATGACGCCGACCTTTCGCGCCGCTGTTTTCGGGACATTGGGATCCCGGGCGGCATTTCCCACATTTTAACACCGCCGGATCCGGGCTTCAATATGCCGCGGTAAAAATCGCAGCCTTCTGCATACAGTGTCCCATGCAAAAGGACCCGAAAGTCTGGCTTTCGGGTCCTTTATGCTATGCTTTATACTGTTTTTTCGGAAACAAGTACTGAGGCTTTATTCCCAAGCCCACTGTTCGATCCAGAAGCGGCCGGCGGGGTTCCTTGTGATGTTGCCCAGATACTTGTTGTAGGCGCACAGCGACTTGGGCTGATAGAGGGGGATCTGGCAGCAGAGATCGTTCAGGTATCTGCTGGTCTCCTTCAGTATCTCCTCGCGCTTGTCGTTCTCGGGAGTGGCGCAGGCCTTCTCGATCAGCTCGTCGAGGTGAGGATCGTTGGTCCTGGTCTTGTTGGAGGCGTTGATGTTGCTGGAGTGATATACGCCCTTGAGGAAGGACATCATCTCGGAGGAGTTGTATCCGCCGATGAAGCCTTCGAAGCGTCCCGCCGCGGTCTCGGAGAGGTAGGTGGCGAGGTCCATGGAGGTCAGTTCGACGTTCATGCCCAGGTTGGTGTTCAGGTTGTCCTGGATGACCTGGCCTGCCCTTCTCTTGGTATCGTCGGAGCAGATGACGGTGAAGCTTACGCCGTTGAGATCGACGCCGGACTCGGCCTCGTACTTCTTGGCCAGCTCTACGTCGTAGAAGTCATAACCGGTGCCGTCGAAGCCCAGCTGTCCGTAAGGAGTCTGTCCGGGGGCGACGATGGCGTAGCCGTTATAAGCTACGGTGACGACGTCTTCCTTGTTGATGGCGGCGTTCATGGCCTTTCTGACAAGTCTGTTGTCGAAGGGCTTCTTCTCGTTGTTGATGGTCAGCCAGCTGTGGGAGAGGGAGCTGATGACGAGGGTGGCGAGGCTGTCGTCAGCCGCTACCAGATCGGCGTCGTTGGTATCAAGAGCGATAACGAAGTCTACTTCGTGGGCCTGCAGGGCTATGGTCCTGGCGGAGCCTTCGGGTATGATCTTCCAGATTATGTTCTTGATGGCGGGCTTGGGCCCCCAGTAATCGTCGAAGCGGGTGAACTCGAGCTGCTCGGAGATCTTCCAGTCTACGAACTTGTACGGGCCGGTGCCTATGGGTGCGGCGTTGAAGTCATGGCCGCTCTTGATGAGGTCGGCGGGGCAGACTGCGTTGCCGTGGTGGCAGAGGTCATAGAGCAGAGCGGCGCTAGGGCCGTCGGTGGTCATGGTGATCGTGTAATCGTCCACCTTGGTCACATTGTCGAATGCCTTGGCGTAGGTCGCTACGTCGGGGCTGACCTTTGCTTCCTCGAGGGAGGCGACGACGTCGTCGGCCTTCATCTCGGTCCCGTTGTGGAATTTGACGCCCTGTCTGAGCTTGAAGGTCCAGAGCACTGTCCCGTCGGCCTGCTCGGCGTACTCATAGGATTCCGCCAGGGCGGGTTCGGGCGCCAGATCGAAGTTAAGCCTCATCAGACCTTCATACATCAGGTTGTTGTTGTATCCGGCCTCTGCTGCGTTATGCAGACGGGCGGTCACGGAGGGAGCCTCGTCGGCGGTGGCTACGACTACGGTGTCGGCGTCGACGGCGTAGTGGCGGTTCTCCTCCTTCTTGGTGTCAGTCTTGGTGTCGGTCTTGGTTTCAGTGGTGGTGTCAGTCTTGGTATCCGTCTTGGTCTCGGTATTGGAGGTCGACGGAGTGGTGCTCGCGGCCGGAGTTTCGGTCTTGGATCCGCAGGCGCTTAAGAGCGATGCGAGTATCATGGCCAGAACCAGCAGCAGAGCTATGCTGCGTTTCTTCATTTCATTTTTCTCCTTTCGAAACGAATATGCTTGACATATTCGCGGTCCGCAACTCTCTTGTCAAGGGGAAAACGACGATTTTATTGGTTTTATACAATATATTTTTAGACTAAAATTTGTTGTTTAACAATAATATCATAATTGAACAAAAAACGGCGGTTTATCGCCGCGGTTCTTTGTTTTCCATAACAAAACCCGGAGCCGCGATGGCTCCGGGCTGTTTTTACTGATCTAAGAAGCTAAGCTCTTTAAAGCATTACTCCCATGCCCAGTTCTCGACGAAGTAACGTCCGTCTCCGCGGAGAGTTACGTTGGCGAGGTTCTTGTTGGCGGCCACGAAGGTCTTGGGCTGCCACAGGGGGATCTGGCAGCAGAGATCGTTCAGATATCTGCTGGTCTCCTTGAGGACCTGCTCACGCTCGCCGTTGTCGACGGTGGCGCAGGCTTTGTCGATGAGTTCATCCAGATGCTTGTCGTTGGTCCTGGTCTTGTTGGACGCGCCAATGTTGGAGGAGTGGTATACGCCCTTCAGGAAGGACATCATGTTGTCGGAGCTGTATCCGCCGATGAAGCCCTGGAAGTGTCCTGCCGCGGTCTCGGAGAGGTAGGTGGCGAGGTCCATGGATACCAGTTCAACGGTCATGCCCAGGTTGGTGTTGAGGCTGTCCTGGATGACCTGTCCTGCTCTTCTCTTGGTATCGTCGGAGCAGATGACTTCAAAGCTTACCTTGGACAGATCTTCGCCGGACTCGGCCTCGTACTTCTTGGCCAGCTCGGGATCGTAGGTGTCATAACCGGTGGAGTCGAAGCCCAGCATTCCGTAGGGGGTCTGGCCGGGAGCCGCGATGGCGTAGCCGTTGAAGGCGACGGTGACGACGTCTTCCTTGTTGATGGCGGCGTTCATGGCCTTTCTTACCAGCTGGTTATCGAAGGGCTTGACATCGTTGTTGATGCACAGCCAGCTGTGGCTGATTCCGTCGAGGAATACGGTCTGGAGGCTGGTGTCGTTGAGGACCAGGTCGGCATCGTTGGTGTCAACGCTGACGGCGTAGTCGATCTCGTGGGCCTGCAGAGCGATGGTTCTGGCGGAGCCTTCGGGTATGATCTTGTAAGTTACGTTCTTGATCTTGGCAGGTCCGAGGAAGTAATCATCGAATCTGGTGAAGGACACGGACTCGGAGATCTTCCACTCGACGAACTTATACGGACCGGTTCCGATGGGGTTGGTGTTGAAGTCGTTGCCGCTGTCGATGAGGGCCTTGGGGACGATGGCGTTGCCGTGTCCGCAGAGGTCATAGAGCAGGGCGGCGCTGGGGCCGGGGGTGGTCAGAACGACGGTATACTCGTCCTTCTCGTAGACGTCATCGAAGGAAGCATAGGTGGCTACATAGGAAGAAGCCTTGGCTTCCTTGAGGGACGCTACAACGTCTTCGGCGTGCATCTCGGTGCCGTCGTGGAACTTGACGCCCTTTCTCAGGGTGAAGGTCCAGTAGGTCACTCCGTCAGCGCCTTCCTCGACGGTGTAGGACTCGGCGAGGCTGCACTGGGGGGCCAGATCGTTGTCGAGGCTCATCAGCTCGTTGTAGGTCAGGTTGTTCATTCTGCTTCCTTCAACGGCGTTGTGCTCACGCGGGGTGAGGGACGGAGTCTCGTCGGCTACGCCCAGGACGACGGTGTCGGCGTCGACGGCATAGTGGCGGTCTTCGGTCTTGGTCTCAGTCTTGGTTCCGCTGTTGGACGGGGTCGAAGCAGCGGGAGTGTTGCTGGTGGACGGAGTCGATGCCGCAGGGGTGTTGCTCTCGGTGGTCTTGTTTCCGCAGGCGCTCAGAAGAGAGGCCAGGACCATTACCAGCGCGAGCAGCAGAGCTAAACTGCGCTTACTCATGTTGATTTCTCCTTTCAATGAAAAGCTCTCCGCGGATCTTCCCTGTCGTTTCGGAAAGCCCGCAGAATGGTTTTGTAACATTCATATGTTAATTCAGCGTTAATGTCTTGTCAATAATCTATTGATATTTAGACCCAATTTAAACGCAAATTTCACATATATTGGACCCAACAACTGTTATTGGATAACAAGTTTTTGGGCAAATATTTGTTGCAATAAACATGAGCCAGATCCCGCCTTCAGCGCCGCTTTTCGCGGCTCCTCTCAAGGTCATCGGCAAGGGCGGCCATCCTGGCCTTTACGCTCTCTGGAGCATCCGCTATGACGTCGCGGGGAAGGGAGGCAAGAAAACTCTCCGCGAGCCTTTCGTCCCCCGTCGCCTCGATCGCCCTTCCCTTTACCTCAAGGGCCAGGCAGTACAAAGAAGCGTCCGATCTTGAGGTCATGGACAGGCTTCTTTCTATGAGTTCAAGCGCTTTTCGGGGCTCTCCCCTTCCCACGTAAAGGGCCGCTGCGTACCTTAAGAAAGTCCTTTCCCGCAGGCTCTGACCCTTTTCGCGGGCGTCGGCGCAGGCTCTTTCGGCAGCGGCGATGCCTTCGTCCAGAAGTTTTAAAGCCGGATCCCTGCCAGCCTCATCCCCAAAGCACGAGAACGCTGCCAGGGCCAAAAGCGCGGTGTTTTGGTCTATGTCGGTCATAAGGTCTGAAAAGCCCGAGCGGCCTTCCTTTTTCCAGCCGCGCGAGCGGAGGGCAAGGCCCGAGAGTATGGAAGCCGCGATGTTGAAGTACAGGGCCGCCTCCCGCTTTCTGGGCTCGTCCGACGCAAAGCCCATATCGATAAGCCCGTATCTTTTTTCGACCCGCTTTTTGAATACGGAGGTCAGCTCCTCCAGGGCCAGGGCCAGTTCGGGACCCACGGGAGCCCTCCTGTCGGTCTCGCTGCCGAGAAGCCTGAACACCGTCTGGACGTTCATCTCGGTGTTGAAGCACTCGAAGGATTCCCCGTCAAATCCGTCCAGGGCGTCCTTAAAGCAGAGGAGAGACCGCAGCAGATCCTTTGGAGCGTTTTCGCCCTCGAAAAAGGCGACTCCAAGGCTGTTTCTCAGACGCGCGAATAGCAGCCCCTCGTTTTCGGGCAGGAAGGGTCTCTGGCCGAAGAGGGACGCGAGGCTTCCCAGGCGCTTTACGTCGGAAGCGTATCCCGCAGAAAGCCCGCTGCCGTTGATGTCTATGAAGGGGGAGCATATCCTTATGACCCTGTCCCTGCTTCCCCCTATGTTTTCAAGGCTCGCAGCCCTCGCCCTGCAGACGGCGAGAGCAGCCGCGTGTTCCATGACGAAGGCGTATTCGCCCCTTAATACCGGGGTCCTTCCCAGGTGGGAAGCCGCCTCGGCGCAGTAGCCGGGATAAAGATCGGCCTCGGCCTCTGAGATATCGTCCGCGCTCATACCTCCCAGCCTTCTTCCGCTGCCCAGCCGCGGGATCAGGTATTCCATGGAGACGAGATGCAGGCGGGCGAGGAGCATACGGCGGTGCTCCTCAAGGCTCTCGGCCGCGGCGCTCACCGCGAAAAAGACCTCCGATGCCTCGGCCTCGGTCAGTTCTCCCGACTTGAGCTTCAAAAACATGCGGTCGCACTTGGCCAGGGCTTTTATGAAGACCGTGTCGCTGTCCTTCGGTATGGTCCTCTCTATAATATCGTAGTACTCGTCCGCAGCCAGGGGATTGCGCTCGCAGAAGGCGTAGTACCAGGCGGTGTGGCAGATCATGTCGGCGATGAGGCCGGCATCGGCGGGGACGGCTGTAAGCAGACCGTCCACATATTTTGAAAGCTCCGAGACTCTCTCAAGCTCGCTCATGCTGTAGTAGATGCCGCAGTCCAGCTCGCCCCTTAAGGCAGCCGCGACCGCTCCGAAGGCTTCGCTCAGCTCAGCTCCGCTCATGGACCTGAGCACCGGGGCCCTGTAGCAGTGGAGCAGCCTTATACGTCCTTCGCCCATGTCCCGGAAGACCCCGGTCTTCTTAGAAAAAGCTTTAAAGACCGAATCCATTGACGCCCCGTCCAGATCCCTGTAACGCTCGATCTGCCTGAGGCAGAGCAGCATGAAGCCGGGCTCGAACGAATCCAGGCCCATGACCGCCGCCATCCTCAGCATGTCCGAAAAGAGGGCCCCTCCCCTGCCGCCGAGATCCAGCACCGACTTCAAAGCCTCATCCAAAGAATATGCGTCGCCGAAGCGCATAGAAGCGGGCCGGTAGTAATCCTTCCAGCCCAGGCTGCGGTCTTCGGCCCCCGCGTAGTTCATGTTGACGCTGATGCGGACCGCGGAAAGCTCTGCGGGAGAGACCGAGCTGCCCCCGGCCAGGGCCAATATCTGTCTGGCGTCCTCTTTTGTGAAAGAATAGCCTTCATCGGACCTTCCCAGTATGTCAAGGGCCGCCTTTACCGAGGAGGCCGAGCTCCCGTCCATGCCCTTAAGGACCGCAAAACCCGCCTCGTCTTCGGAAAAGCCCGAGACCGAAGGATCCAGCCAGGTGCATATGAGCGCGAAAACGTTGGGGCTGTCCGCCGTAAAGGCCCTCACGGCCTTTTCCGCGAGGCTCTGGTCCGCCCTTTCCCGGCCGGACTCCCCCTCGCAGCGGTAATTGTCAAGTATGAGCAGCACCTTTGAGCCCGCCGCCCGCTGTATTTCGGCCTCCGAGGATATGCAGCCGCGGAGCCTTTCCAAAGCCCGGTCCGCCCCGTAATCCCCGCCGTTTCCTATGACGCTGAGGCCCAGGGACCTGTATATGCTGCCCAAAGACAGGCAGTCTATGAGTATGGCCTTGCCGAAAAAGCCGGCCTTTTTCATCTTTTTGGCGTACTGCAGGGCCGCGACGGTCTTTCCGTAGCCCGGGGGAGCCGAGATGACGAAGATCTTTCTGCTCTCCCAGTCCGGATCAAATTTGTATATGACCGATGAAGGGAGGCCCGCCGCCTGAGCCGCGGTCATGGCGTCGGGGACCGAGGCGCTCTCTTCGCCCGCACTCACCACTATCTCGTTGACAAGCCTGAAGGCCTTGCCCTTTCTGCTTTCGAAGGCTTCGCGGCCTATGCTGGCCCTGGT
>JAFRWQ010000073.1 GCA_017437925.1 Bacillota bacterium | reverse complement strand
TCCTCGTAGGTGATGGTCACGGCCTGCTGGGGCACTCCGCAGACCTCCATGACGGCCTCATTTACCTTTTCGACCAGCTTTTTCTTGGTCTCTTCGTCCTTGGGGTAGGACTTGATGGCTACGTACGGCATGTATTACTCCTTTCGTTCTGAGCGGCGGCGGTCTTCGGGCTTTACTCGCCCTTGAGATAATTCATGAGCTCGGTGCTTATGTTGTTTTCGTGGTAGATGAAGAGGACAAGATCGATGTCCCTCTTTTCCATTATATCGCGAAACGCCGGGCTGTCAAAGCGGGGGTCTGCGATATTTACTTCTTTAAAGAGGACCGAGAGATAGTCGGTGGTGGCGTTCTGCATCGAATCCTTCAGTACCAGCACCCTCTTGTCTTCGAGGGCGTTGTCGTTTTCTATCCTGATGTAGGGCAGATTATAGGTGGAGACAGTATTGTAGATAAGGTCTTCTCCTTTTTTGTCGATGCCGGAGGCTATGACGTAGCTTCTTTTGACCTCTTTTCCGTCGATGGCGGTAAAGTACCTCATGCCCGAGGTGTCGGCCGGCATGTAGAAGGGAATGAACTCTTTGCTGCCCTTTTCGGTGAGCCTCTGGGAAAGGTCGCCCTTGTAGAGGGAGGCGTCCGAAAGATCGCGCCAGTAAAAGTCTGAGGTCACAGGAATTGAAAGAGGCGATATATACCCGTCCTTGGCCAGCCTCATGGCGAGGAGCTCGGATGTCCTGTAGGCGCCCAGGTCGTTCCAGTGGAAGTCGGTCTTGTAGTACATCTGGGCCCTGTCCTTTATGGAGTATTCCGAAAGGACCGCGCTGCACATGTCGAGGACCTTGACGTTGTGGTCGGCGGCGCCGGCCTTTATGAAGCTCAGGTTCTCAAGGCAGAGGCTGTCGTCCAGGGAGGGGCTGCCCTCGGAGAGGGCCAGGACCTTCTCGGGAACCACGGCGTATACGAAATCGACGTTCTCAAACTCTTTCTGGACCTTGTCTATGTTGTCGAAGAGCCAGCCGCAGCGGTTCCTTACGACGGTGAATACCTGGCTGAAGAGGAAATCTGAGCTTATGCGGAAGTCCTCACCGTTTTCGGAAGGCTTATCGGACGCCAGCTCGTCCACGTGCTCGTCCAGGACAAGCAGCCCCCTCACGTTCTTCTTGCCGCTGGCCAGAAGATAGGAGGTATAGGCCGAGATCATGGAATCTCTCAGGTAGAAATGGTCGCTCAGGTATTCCTCGAGCTTTGCGCAGTACTCCGAGGGAGCGCTCCTTAAGAGCTCGACTGAGGGCATGGGGGCCAGCGCCCTGTTTTCTATCTCCGAAAACTCGGAATAAGGAGCGCTGAGACTTCCGATGGAGCCGCTCAGTATGGAGGCGAAGAAGACCGCCGCTGTTATCAGTGAACCTATTCTGTGCATTTTTAAAACCTTGCGTATATAAAGGCGCTGTAGCCTGAGTTGACGAGCATGATTACCGAAAGTACAAGCAGAGTTACCATAATTATATTACGTAAAACTATTCTGAAGACCCCTCTTCCCTCTCCCCAGAGCTCCCTTGCGCAGTCATAAACGAGAGGTGAAGCGCAGAAGGCCGAGATAATGAGCAGCCCCCAGCTGTCGTGGAAGGCGGACGAGAGGCTCGCGCTTACATACAGCGGCATACCGGTGAAGAGGCAGCGGAAATACTCCAGCGCTTCGCTTATATCCGCGGTGTTGAAGAACACCCAGCCTAGCATTATCCAGAAGATCTGCCAGAGGTTCCCCAAAAGCTTCGGGACCCTCTCCGAAAAGCGGGTGAGCTTCTCAAAGCATATTATAACTCCCAGCCCCAGGCCCCAGAAGAGGTAGTTGAGGGTGTTTCCGTGCCAGACGCCTGTGGCGAGCCAGACCGCCATAAGGTTGAGAAGAGTCCTCGCCATGCCCTTCCTGCTGCCGCCCAGTGGGAAGTAAAGGTACTTTCTGAACCAGGCTCCCAGGCTCATGTGCCAGCGCCTCCAGAACTCCGATACCGAGGCCGAAGCGTAAGGGTGGTCGAAGTTGAGGCCCAGGTCAATGCCGCACATCAGCCCTAAGCCCCTTGCCATGTCGCTGTAGCCGTTGAAATCATAGTAAAGCTGAAGGCCGAAGGCTGTGAGGGCGAGCCAGGCGGAAAGAGGCGAAGACGAGGCGTCCTGCCAAAGCCCTGAGCAAAAGGCAGACAGCGGGCCCGCCAGCAGAGCTTTTTTGGCGAGTCCGACTGTAAAGAGGAAAGCTCCGTCCGCCGTTTTGTCCGCGTCCGGCTTCATAAGGGCATACTTCTCCTCAAAGTCGTCAAAGCTCACTATGGGGCCCATGAGCAGCTTGGGGAACATGGTCATGTAGACCGCAAAGCACAGCGGCCCCGTCCCCCTGCCCCTCTTCCTCACGTCGGCCAGATAGCTCACCGCGTGAAAGACGTAGAAGGACATGCCCGCAGGAAGGCCCAGCGGGTTCTCAAAGTACTTGAAAAAGCACAAAGTTCCGATATTGACCGCTATCCCGGCCCACATCAGGGCTTTGCTCTTCGCGGCTCCGAGGCCCATGAGCCAGGTAAAGAGGCTGAGCCCCAAAAGCAGGGCCAGAGCCCTCACATCCCCCCAGGCGTAGAAAAGCAGGCTGCCCAGAAGAAGGACAGCCATGCGCGCTCTGCCCCCGAAAACATAGTAAAGGGCAAAGAATCCCGGTATGAAATAGAATATGAAGCTCAGGCTCGCGAAGGACATCTATTGATCATCAGTATCTAAGCAGCAGCACGTCGTCGGAGTTGAAATCCACCGAGCAGTTGGGCTTGTAATCGAAGTCGTAGTCCCAGTTGTAATTGTGCATGGGCACTGCGATGTCCGAGGTGAAGTACACCGAATCGTTGGAGATAGAAAGCTTGGCGCTCTCGGCCATGGCCCTGTAGTCGGGCTGTTCTTCGACCTGGCAATTGTATTCCTTCTGGCCTTCCACAGCGTCCTCAAAGGCCGACATCAGATAGCTCATCCAGTCGAAGCCCTCCTGGAATATGTCGGCGGGCTGCACCTGCTTGAAGTTCCTGTCGTATACCGCGTCAAAATTGGTGGAGATATATTCGCCGTCCTCCTCAACGGGCTGGGCGTCGGTGTAGGCCGACACGCTGAAATAATCGCCTATCATGCCCAGGTAGGCCCAGCTGTTGATGTAATAGTACTTATCCCCGGGGACCGCGGCCTCCTCACAGGCCTTGATGTAGGGAGCGACGGGAACCCTCTGCTCCTTCTGTATGGTCTTTACCAGTTCTATCATCTCGGCCGGAGCCAGCTCGGGATAGTGGAGCTCCTCATCGTAGTAGATGTGGTAGGGGCCTTCGTAGAGCTTAGTCCTCTCATTGACGGTGCTGCCGCCCAGACCGGAGAGCAGCTTTCTGCCCTCGCCGACCTTGTCCCTGTAGATCGAAGGATCGCAGTCTCTTCCGATGAGCAGCCCGTCGCCGAACTCGCTGAAGCTGATCTCAAACATGACAGGACTCATATAGTAGCCGCTGAAATCCAGCTCCCTGTTGTTGTAATCCAGTATGATCTTGAGGCCGTAGTCGCTGAGAACGAAACCCTGGTCCTCTCTTATGCCCTTAAAGGGCGCGACCAGTTTGACGTTGGTATCGTCGTAATAATAATCCTCGTAGTACTCCCCGTCTTCGGATCCGCGCATCTCGTCGTCGGCGTTGGTCTTCCTCAGGTATTCCAGGACGTTCCGGTTTATGACGTCCTCGTAGGGGTAGCCTTCGGCGAAAATATCCTTAAGACTGAGCTTGTCTCCGGTGCGCAGGTCGTAGACCGCGGGGAAGTAGTCGCAGTAGCTGACGCCCTCGTTTTCGGAATACATGGAGTTCCAGCCTATGACGCTGAGATAGTCGTTGTAGTTCCAGTCGACGGTGAGGTTGAAGTATTTGCTTCCCTTGTCAAAGATCGAGGGGTCCACGTTGGCGGTGCCTCTGAAGGGAGGGATCTCCCAGCGGACCGCCCTGTTGTATATGCCTATGAGGTCGCCGTTTATGCGGCTTTCGACATCCGCGTCGGCAAGTCCCTCAATGGTAGAAAAATATGTATTGATATTGCCCTCCTGCGTGGCTTCGTCGGCCCATTTGGTCTCGCTGTGCTCGGTGACGGTCAGGGGATTGTACCTGGCGGTCTTAAGCTCCGGCTGGGAGGCATAGGAAGGCTTGACCTCTTCGGGAGGGGTCTGGGCCGGCTGCTGGGTCTGCGTTTCGGGAGTCTGCGCGGGCTCCTGGGACGGAGTCTGCTGGGGCTCTTCGGTCTTGGTCTCGGTTGGTGTCTGGGGCTGTGTCTGGGGCTGCGCTGTACCCGCTCCTCCGCACGACGAAAGAAGGACCAGGATCATTATCAGGGATAAGACGGTCTTGATCTTCTTCATTTCCCTCACCTACTTTCCGACTCTTACGTATCCGGTATCTTCGGCCAGCTTCTGCCCTTCCTCTGAGAGTATCCAGGCAAGCATCTTTCTCACCGTGCTGTCCTCGGCCTCGCTGCCCCTGATCACCGCGTAATAGGCGGTGTGATAGCGGTAGCTGCCGTCGGCCACGGTGCTGTTGTCGGGCTTTACCCCGTCTATGGCCAGCAGCTTGGTCTTGTTGTAGCCCCACATGTCGTTGACGTAGTAGTAATAGGAGTAGCCTATGGCGTCGGGCTCATTCTCGTAGGTAGCGACCGCGTCGACCAGCTCTCCCATGAAGGCGGTGACCAGCTCGGTGGGAGGATCGGCCAGAGGAGTGTCCCCCATGACCAGGTCTATCATTCCGGTCTGGCTGCCCGAGTTGACGGGCCTCTGAAAGGCTCTGATGGGAACGTCGTCCCCTCCTACTTCCTTCCAGTTGGTGATCTTGCCGCTGTAGATGTCCAGTATCTGCTGGTGGGTCAGGCCCTCGACCTTGTTGTCGGCGCTGGTGAGGAAGACGAAGGCTTCGCTCACTATGGGCACGACTTCAAGCTCTACCGAGGCGTCTTTGGCCAGCTGCTGCTCCTCCTCGCTGGGGCTGGTGACGAAGATGATGTCACAGTCCCCGTTGATGAGGTTGACGTAGGCCGAGTGGGTCTTGTTGTGTTTGATGGCCAGGGCCGCCTCTTCGGCGGTGGAGTCGGTGAGCATCGAGTAGAAGGCCTCGGAAAGAGGTATGGTCACCGTGGACCCGTCCACCCTGGGATACTCCTCTTTGGAGAGCCTGAAGGGAGGCTCGGCGGGAGTCTCTTCCTTCTTTTCCTCAGGCTTTTCTTCCGGCTTCTGCTCCGCGGGAGCCTGGGTCTCGGCCGGCTTTTCCGCCGGCTTCTGCTCCTGCTGGTAGGAGGGATTCTCCTGGGGCTTTTCTTCCCTTGCCCCGCAGCCCGCCATAAGCCCCGCGCAAAGAGCCAGGGCCAGTGCGATAGCGATCAGTTTTTTCATTTTTCATTCCCCCGTTTTTTCAGCGCCTATAAGCGCTATGAGTTCATCCGCAATATCCTTTTCATCAACTTTCTTGATGATCTTGCCGTGATCCAGTATGAGGCCCACCCCTTTGCCGCAGGCTACGCCGTAATCGGCGCCGGCGGCTTCTCCGGGCCCGTTGACCTCGCAGCCCATGACCGCGACCCTTAAGAAGCGGCCCTCTTCGGCCAGCCTGTCCGAAAGGCCCGAGAGCCTCGCTTCCACGTCGCGGGCTATGGAAGGAAGGTCCACCCTCGTCCTGCCGCAGGTCGGGCAGGAGACGAAGTCTATTCCCCTCTTTCTTACCCCTACGGCGGCCAGCACCTCTTTTGCCAGCAGGACTTCCCTTACGGGGTCTCCTGTCAGAGAGATTCGCATGGTGTCCCCTATCCCCTCGAGCAGAAGAGCCCCCAGGGCCGCGGTGGACTTGAGCTCCGCCATGCGGCCCGCTCCCGACTCGGTTAGGCCTATGTGAAGGGGCCTGTCGGAAGCCGCGCAGAAGAGCTTGTGGGCCTCGTGATTCATCCTGACGTCGGCCGACTTGAGCGACACCACTATGTCGTCAAAACCGAAGCTTTCGCAGTAGGAGACAGCCTTCAGAGCGCTCTCGCAGAGAGCCTCCGCCGTGACGCCCCCGTATTTGGCGATAAGGTCCTTTTCGAGGGAGCCCGAGTTGACGCCTATCCTTATGGGTATGCCGGCGGACTTGGCGGATGCCAGCACCGCGGCTACCTTCTCTTCGCTTCCTATGTTGCCCGGGTTTATGCGTATCTTGTCCGCCCCGTTCTCAATGGCCGCTATGGCCAGCCTGTAGTCGAAGTGTATGTCGGCTACCATGGGTATGGGACAGCGCTTTTTAATCTCTCCGAAGCCCCTGGCAGCCTCCATGTCGGGCACCGCGAGCCTTATTATCTCGCAGCCGGCGTCAACAAGCCTTTCGATCTGCTCCAGGCTCGCCTTCGGGTCCCTGGTGTCGGTGTTGCACATAGACTGTATGCTGACGGGAGCTCCGCCTCCTATGGCGATCCCTCCCACTTTGACCTGTCTCGTCTTTCTCATCGGGAACCTCCCCTAAAAGAACCTCAGGGCGTCCTTTACCACAAGGAATATCATGAGTATAAGAAGCAGGACCATGCCCACGGTGTTTATAATGGCTTCCGTCCTGTCGGAGAGCCTGCCGCGGGAGATCCACTTGATGATCAGGAGGAAGATGCGTCCCCCGTCCAGAGCCGGTATGGGCAGCATGTTCATGACCGCGAGGTTGGCGCTCAGCACCGCCATCAGGTAGCTGACGTCGAGCATGCCCAGCTTCGCCTGCTCGCTGACGACTTCGGCGATGCCGACTATTCCCATGACGTCGTCGCCGGACGCCGCTCCCGAGAGCAGCATGCGAAGCCCCGTATATATGGACTTTACCACCAGTCCCGTGACCCCGAGGGCGTTGTTCAGGGCTTTGCCTGCCCCCACCTTAAGGCACAGGTAGACGATGAACATGATGACTATGCAGAAGACCAGGTTCATCACCGAGCCCGCCATCAGTATGAGGAACTTGTTGGGATAGGACTGGTTGAGGAAGGACCTGGGGTCTTTCCTGTCGGTCTCCCCGTCGTCGTCCTCCCCTTCGAGGCTGCAGAAACCTCCTATGGGGAAAAGGCGCACCGAAAACAGGGTCTCTTTGCCCTGCTTTTTGTAGAGGGCGGGACCCATCCCTATGGCGAATTCGTTGACCTTTACGCCCAAGATCTTGGCGGTGATGAAGTGGCCGAATTCGTGGATGATTATCATCATGCAGAACAGCAGGAAAGCGTATATGAGTGTAAGTACGTAGCTCATGATTCCTCCTTTCCCTTTTACATGGCGGAGATAACGGCGGCGGCCTCCGCCCTTACCTTCTTTTCAAGCTCTTCGACCTCGTCGATGGAGCTGAGGGAGACGGGCCCGTGGCTGTTAAGGCAAGCCTCGACCACGTCCGCAATCTGGGCAAAGCCTATCCTCTTCGCCAGGAAGGCAGCGACGGCCTCTTCGTTGGCCGCGTTCATGCAGCAGGGGTAGCTCTCCCCCGCTTCGATCGCTCTGTAGGCAAGGGCCAGGCAGCGGAAGACCGAAGGATCGGGCTCTTCGAAATGAAGGGTGCCCAAAGCGGCAAGATCAAGGGTCTTTCCGACGTTTTTGAGCCTCTTGGGCCAGCTTAAGGCGTAGGCTATGGGAAGGCGCAT
>JAFRWQ010000072.1 GCA_017437925.1 Bacillota bacterium | reverse complement strand
GGGATAAAGATAGACAGCGCCTGGGAAGACGCCCGCATGATCAACGTTGTGACCCCCGCGGGCGATAAATGGAAAGTACACAGAAAGGCGGCAAGCTATTACGAAGATGCGATAAACTATCTTGATTGCACCTTCATCCGCGTGCGGGGAGAGGCCGACAGCGGCGTGATACGTCTTTGGGATCTGGTTTCGACCTTCGACGGCACGCTGAACATCCGCTTCGTGTATGGCCGCCGATTCGTGAGCCATCACGCCTTCGGCACGGCAATAGATCTGAACTCATCCATGGACCCGAACTGGACAGACCTTTCGAACCGCGAGCTCATCCTCACCGAGGTGCGCGACCATCTGAGTTACAACGGCATAAAGACTGCGGATAACGGCACGGAATACTATGATTTCACCTATGACGGGAACCAGGAGACCGACGGGAACAACGTCCCGATGACTGTGGTCAACTACCTGCTCTACGAGCTTGCCTTCTACCGGGCGGGCTTCCACTGGGGCTTCTATTACGACCACACCTGCGACGCCATGCACTTCGGCCTTTCGGAGATGCCCGCCAGCATCCACGATACCTCCTCCCGCTCGCTGAGGAAGGTCTACACCTATATCGACTGACCGCTGAAACGGGGGCAGCCCGGGAACCTTCTTTTACAGCGTCGCACAGCTCAGGCCTGTTTTATTCTCCTCGAGTAGCTCCTAACGTAGCCTTCGTGCTGGGCAAGGGCGTCCTTTTGGCTTAAGGGAGGAGCTGCCCCGGCGTATAGGAAGGCCGCCGCGTTCTTTTCCGAGACCGTTTTGAGGGCTTCTTCGTCGTCGTTCCCGTAGTCGAGGGGGACCATCTGGGCGTAGTCGTCCAGGTAAGGAGGCAGGGACAGGGGATCCTTTCCCGTAAGGGCCGCCAATTCTTCTTTGTTAAGTCCCCTGGCTTCGGGGACTTTTTCTTCAAACAGGGCCCGGCAAAGCTCTTCCAATTGCAGGGCTTTCGCGAAGGCCTGCTCCATGGAATCCCCGATGATCAGGGCTCCGTGCCTCGCCATGAGGAAGCAGTCTTCTTCGGGGTGCAGGGCCAGGGCCTTTTCGACCTTGTCCCAGAGGTCTTTCGTCCCGGGCTCCCCGTATTCGGCGCAGGGGATGGTGAGGCTTTTCCCCGAAGACGCAAGGCTTTCGGTAATCACGGCGTCCCTTAAGGCCGCTCCCACCGCCGAAGCGTAAAACTGGTGGGTGTGTATCACGAACTTCGCTTCAGGCCTCAGCCTGTAGACCGCGGCGTGGATGCCGTGCTCCGAGCTGGGTCTGGGGCCTTTTTTGTCGTAGTTCAGGTCAAAGATACCCATAGCGACAAGGTCTGAGGGCGCGGTCAGGCGGTAGCTGCGGCCGCTGGGTGTGATGACGAACGAGCTCCCCGAGAGCCTTGCGCTTATGTTGCCCCAGGTGCGGGAGACGAGGCCGCTGTCAAGGAGCCTCAGGCCCGCTTCCACTATTTGACGCCTTATTTCGTTTTCGTTATTCTCGTATTTCATACAGCCGGTCTTACGCATAAAATATCCCGCTCCGGGCCTGTCCTGTTGGGATCTGCCGGGGCGGGAGATGTTCTTAAAGCTTGAGGTCGCCTTCCTTGATCCAGCCGGCTTTTCTGAGCACTTCGCAGATCAGGGTGCAGAGTATCGCGGGGATCACGAAGCAGATGAGCACGAGGCCCAGCCAGTCGAAGCCGGTCGGGACGATGGCGGCCGCTCCCTTGCTCACGGCCTCGGCCGAGGGGGAGAGCCAGCCGGTCCAGACGCCTATCTGGCCGCAGAGGCCGCAGGTGCCCATGCCCGAGTTGATGGGGGCCCCGTTCATCTGCATTTTGAAGACGCAGGTGGCGAGGGGGCCGGTTACGGCCGAGCAGACGATGGAGGGTATCCAGATGCGGGGATTCCTCACGATGTTGGGCATCTGAAGCATCGAGGTGCCGAGGCCCTGGGAGATAAGTCCGCCGAAGCGGTTCTCCTTAAAGCTCATGAAGGCGAAGCCTATCATCTGGGCGCAGCAGCCGGCGACGGCGGCTCCTCCCGCAAGGCCCGTGAGCTGCAGGGCCGCGCAGATGGCGGCGGAGCTTATGGGGAGGGTGAGAGCTACTCCCACCAGGACCGACACCAGTATGCCCATGGCGAAGGGCTGCAGCTTGGTCGCGTTGTCTATCATGATGCCGAAAGCGCTGGCAGCCTGCCCTATGGGCGGGGCTATGAGCTTCGCCAGGGCTACTCCCACCAGAATGGTGACTCCCGGGGTTACCAGAAGGTCGATGCGGGTCTCTTTTGAGACCGCTTTTCCGAATTCGGCGGCTACTATGGCGATGACCAGGACGGCCAGAGGCCCTCCGGCTCCTCCTTCGGCGTTGGCTGCCCAGCCTACGGCGGCCAGGCTGAAGAGCACCATGGGGTCGGCCTTGAGGGCGTAGCCTATGGCGATGGCCATGGCGGGTCCGCTGACTGCCATGGCGTAGGTTCCGATGTCGGTGAGGAACTGGACGTCCAGCTGCTGGCCGAGGGTCTTGATGATGGTCCCTATGAGGAGGGAGCAGAACAGGCCCTGGGCCATGGCGCCGAGGGCGTCTATTCCGTAGCGCTTAAGTGAGATCTCTATGTTCTTTTTCTTGAGAAAGGCTTTCATTTATGTGGCTCCTGAAAGGTCTTACAGCAGGCTTGCCAGCAGGCAGAGGCCCCCGAAGATGACCATGCCCAGGATCTGGGACCCGGTCCTCTTCTGCAGCTGCTTGCTGTAATTGATGTTGGGACGGTAGTAGTCCTCGGGGGCGTTGAGGTTGAAGTTCTCGGTGTCGCCGGCGGAGGTGTTCCTGAAGCTGGGTTCCTTGGACTGAGGCTTGGGCTCCTCTGCGGGGACTTCAGCAGGGGCGGCTGCTTCGGCTTTGGTCTCTTCGACAGGCGCGGCCTCTTCGGCAGGGGCCTCAGCAGCGGCTTCGGGGGCGGCCTTCTCGACATCGGTCTCTCCAGCGGGAGCGGTTTCGGCGGGCTCTTCGGCCGCCTCTTCTGTGGTCTCCTCAAACATCTCGGGGATCGCGACTTCGGAGAGGGCTTCCGCCACGTCGATGTTGGGGACCCCGGCCAGAAGGTCTTCCAGCATTACGTCCTCTTCGGGGGCGGGTCCTTCCGCGGGCGCTTCGGAGGTCTCCCCGGCGGGGGCCTCAGACGCGGCTTCTTCAGCCTGCCTGGCTCTGGCTTCGGCTTCCTCGTAGATCCTGGCCAGCTCTTCAGCTCCTGCGGCAAGGCTTACTATCACGGGCTCTTCTGCTTTCGCGAGGGCCTCGGCGGGCTTGGCTATCTCCGCTCCGAAGGCCTGGGCCACGGCGTTGGCTGCGTCCAGATCGATGCTGCTGAGATCGTCGCCGGTCACGGCCTTGAGCACGTCGGGTTCGAATATGTCGTCCCTTACGGCGGGAGCCGGAGCGGGAGCCTCGGTCCTTTCGTAGGCGGAGGGTCCGAGCATGCCCTCAAGCTTTCTCAGGAACTGTTCGGGGGTGGTGTCCTCGTAGTAGGCTTCGTAGGAGAGGGGATCGGGTTCTTCGGCGGGGACCTCGGCGCTTACGGTCTCTTCAACTGCAGTGTCAGGGGCCTGGACCTCTTCGACATGAGTTTCAGCGGGCCCTTCGGCGGCCGGGGTCTCTTCATCGGAGGTCTCGGCAGGCGGTACCTCTCTGGTCAGGGCGTTCTCGAACTTGGCGTTCTCTTCTCTCAGGGAGAGGTCTATGGAAAGTCCTGTGGAGGTCTTCTCGGCGGCCTTGTCCGCCAGCAGCCATTCGATGGTGGGCAGGCTGTCGGCCTCCTCCTCTTCGGGATCGTCCGCAGGCTCAGCTTCAGGTTCGCAGGCGCATTCTTCAGTCTCGCACTCACAGACGCATTCTTCGGGCTGGCACTCGCAGGGTTGCTCGTTCTCGCAGACTTCTTCAGCCGGAACTTCGCAGGTCTCTTCGGGTTCTGCCTCGCAGGTGCATTCTTCAGGTTGGCACTTGCAGGTTTCCTCAGTTTCGGTCTCGCAAGCGCATTCTTCCGGGGCTTCTTCGGGCTTCTCTTCGCAGACACACTCGCAAGGCTTTTCTTCGTTGGTTTCTTCAGCAGCGGTATCGCAGGGGCATTCTGCAGGTACATCTTCGGGCTTATCCTCGCATATGCATTCGCAAGGCTTTTCCTCGCAGGTCTCTTCGGGTCCAGCTTCGCACTCGCATACTGCCGGAGTTTCCTCGGGCATATCCTCGCAGACGCACTCGCAAGGCTTCTCCTCGCAGGCATCTTCGGCCTCATTCTCGCATT
>JAFRWQ010000071.1 GCA_017437925.1 Bacillota bacterium | reverse complement strand
GTATCTTACCAAAAAACGGCTTGTTCAACAATAATAATGGACTCATGACCGCAAAAAATATATAATCAGTGATGAAATCAAAAAGAAAGGAGATTTCCATGACTGGTTCTATTGCTATCAGTAAGATCCGCGAAGACAAGGACAAATTCATCGGGCTGGCCTCAAAGATGTGGGAGCATCCCGAGACGGCCTACAACGAGGTAAACGCCTGCAAGTGGACCGCAGAACTCCTCAAAGAGTACGGTTTTGAGGTCAAGACCGGCTACGCCAACCTTCCCACCTGCGTAATGGGCAAGTGGGGCAGCGGCCATCCCGTCATCGGCCTTCTGGGCGAGCTCGACGCCCTTCCCGGCCTCAGCCAGAAGATAGGCCTTGAGAAGGAAGCGGTATGCGAAGGCGCTCCCGGACAGGGCTGCGGCCACAACCTGCTCAACGTCGCCTGCCTCTCCGCCGCCGTCGGCATCAAGACCGAGATGGAAGAGAAGAAGCTGCCCGGCACCGTCATATTCTTCGGCTGCCCCGCAGAGGAAGTGCTCACCGGCAAGGTGTTCATGGCAAGAGAAGGAGCCTTTGACGGTCTGGACTGCGCCATCGCCTGGCACGGCGGAAGCTCCAACGGAGTGAGCACCGGCAACAGCAACGGCCTCAACAGCGCCATCTTCCACTTCAAGGGCGTCACCGCCCATGCCGGAGGAGACCCCTTCAACGGCAGGAGCGCCCTGGACGCCGCCGAGATCATGAGCGTCGGCGCCAACTATCTGAGAGAGCATGTGACCTCGGACATCAGGATACACTACGTATACAAGGAAGCGGGCACCGCTCCCAACATCGTGCCCGACAAGGCTTCGGTCTGGTATTACGTCCGCGGAGCCAGCCGCAAGAACATCGAGGACACCTACGCCAGGCTCATCAAGGTCGCCGAAGGCGCTGCCCACATGACCGAGACCGAGCTTGAGATCGAGTTCCTGGGCGGCTGCTACAACAGCCTTCACAACATGACCCTGGTAAAAGTCGCCCATGAGTGCATGACCGAGATCGGAGCTCCCAAGTACACCGACGAGGAGCTTGAATTCGCGAGAATACTCAACGAGAAGAGCCCCAGATACGAGAAGCTCAAGGCGGAAGGAGCCCTGGACAAGGGTCCCCTCTGCGTCGACGTACCTCCCCTTGAGATAGAGACCGGCAACGGCGGCGGCTCCACCGACGTATCCGACGTGGCCCACATCTGTCCCACCGTCGAGATCAACACCGCCTGCTGGAACCTGGCCGCTCCGGGCCACAGCTGGCAGATCACCTCCTGCTCAGGCATGTCCATAGGCTTCAAGGGCATGCTCTTCGGAGGAGAGACCTGCGCGGCAACCGCTCTCAAGATCTTTGAGGATCCTGAGATTCTGGCCAAGGCCAAGGCTGAGTTCGACGAAGCCATAAAGGGCCAGCCCTACAAGTGCCCCATCCCCAAGGAAGTACCCATTCCCCAGCCAAAGGTATAAAGAAGGGTCTGCGGAATGCCGAAGCTTCGAAGCTCATCTCTCTTGGCAAACGGCCTGAGGAAGCGGAGATCAGATCTTCACAGGACAATAATGCAGATATGCAAAGGCTCCGAGGGATATGCCCTCGGAGTCTTATTTTACTGTATATTTAACATAATATTTTATATGTAAATCACAATTTCGGCATACATATCGGACCATTGCCGATCTTCCGCGCTTGGCATCACTTCAGTGTTCAAGCAAAAACTTAACAGTCTGCCTCTAACGCGTTATTTATCGAAATCAAAACCGTTCCAGACGTTCTTTCCGCTGTATTTGCGGGCTTCGGCCTCTCCTCTCACGACCTTCATCACCTCATCGTGAAGGGTCTGCTGCTCAACCTCGCCGACATATACGCTTATCGGAGCTATCCAGCCGCAGCGCCTTTTTATGTCTTCGACCAGATCGTCAAAGCGGCAGAGCCCGCCGGTGAGCACTATCCCGTCGATATCGCCCTCGAGCACTGCGCTCATGGCGCCTATCTCCTTGCAGATCTGATATATCATGGCGTCGCAGACCAGACGGGCTTTTTTGTCGCCTTCAGCTGCCATCTTATGCACCGCGTCGGAGTTGGAGGTGCCGAAAAAGCTGACAAAGCCTCCCTTTCTCCAGCACATGAGCCTCACTTCGTCGATGGAGTGCTTTTCCGCGTAGTCAAGGACCGCCATGACGGGCACGCTGCCCAGCCTGGTGGGAGTAAAGGGACCGTCTCCGGCCGAACCCACGTTGCAGTCTATCATGCGTCCCTTGCGGTGGGCTCCCACGGTGATGCCGCCGTCTATATGGGCGACCACAAGGCTGCAGTCATCATAGGCTTTGCCTATATTGTCAGCGTGGAGCCTGAAGACGCCCTTCTGATTGAGGGCGTGGGACTGGGCGTTCCTGTAGACTCCTTCTATACCGGTAAAGCGGGCAAGATCGCAGAGCTCGTCAATGTTGGTCGGATCCATGGTGTACATCTTTCCGCCGTACTCGGAGCATAGCTCGTAGGCCATGAGCACGCCCAGTTTTGCCGCGTGCTCGCTTCCGCCGACCCCGTCCAGGGTGTGCTTATATAGCAGGCTGTCGATCTCGGTGACGCCGGCCTCCTGGGTGCAGGCTGAACCTCCCCTTCCCACGTATACGTCTATCTGCGAGGGCTTGAACCCGTGTTTTTCAAGCATCTTCACGACCAGCTCCTTTCTGAAGGGCACCTGGTCGTTGACGGACTTGTACGATAAGAGCAAAGGCGCATCGTGGAACTCGCTCTCCTCGAACACCAGCCTGTCGTCTTCGTAAAGACTGAGCTTGGTGGATGTGGATCCGGGATTGATTATGAGCATGTACATATGTGCATATCCTCCGTCTGGTCCGGTTCTCAAAAAACAAGACCCATATCGTCCGGGGCAATATGGATCTTGAAAACCATTAGATTATAATCCGCGGGACCCTATTTGAAAAGGTCTTTGAGGGTGTCGGTGAATTTTTTTCTCTTGGAGTAGCCCTCTGTGTTGCTGCTCTCGCCGAACTGGCGTATCAGCTCCTTCTGCTGAGGCGTCAGCTTGGTCGGGACCTCCAGGTCGAACTCGACGAACATATCGCCGGGTATGCCGGTCTTTACGTTGGGCACGCCCTTTCCCTTGAGGCGCATCACCGTGCCGGGCTGGGTGCCCGCCGGGACCTTGCAGAGTATATTGTCCTTAAGGCCTGGAAGGGTGATCTCGTCGCCCAGGGCCGCCTGGGTGAAGGTTATGGGAGCGGTGATCCTCAGATCGTCTCCCCTTCTGTCGAAGACCTTGCTGGGTTCAACGTTTATCACTATGTAAAGGTCGCCGGGGGAGCCCCCGTTATAACCGGGCTGTCCCTGACCCCTTAAGGTGATCACGTTGTTGGTATTGATGCCCGCGGGGATGTCCACCGAAATGTTGAGGGTCTTTCTGACTCTGCCGGTCCCTCCGCAGTCGGGACAGGGAGTCTCTATGATCTCGCCGGTGCCGCCGCATCTTGAGCAGGTGGTCACCTGCTGCATCTGGCCGAACATGGTGGAGCGCACCGTCCTGACCTGGCCGGTGCCGCCGCAGGCCGGGCACTTCTTCTTGGAGGTTCCGGGCGCTGCACCGCTTCCTCCGCATTTCTCGCAGACCACGTCCTTGGTGAGCCTTATCTCCTTCTTGCAGCCGAAGACAGCCTCGTTAAAGCTTATTGTCATGCGCTTTTCGATATCTGCGCCGGCTCTGGGGGCGTTGGCGTTTCTGGCATAGGCGTCCCCGCCGAAACCGCCGAAGCCTCCGAACATGTTGAAGATGTCCTCAAAGCCGAAGCCCTGTCCCGAGAAGCCTCCTCCGAAGCCCTGGGCGTTGGGATCCACTCCGGCGAAGCCGAAGCGGTCGTACTTGTCCTTCTTATCGGGGTCGGAAAGCACGGAATAGGCCTCGTTGATCTCCTTGAATTTCTCCTCGGCCTTCTTATCTCCCGGGTTCCTGTCCGGGTGATACTTCATGGCCATCTTCCTGTATGCGGATTTTATCGCGGATTCGTCTGCGCCCTTCTGCAGGCCCAGTACCTCGTAATAATCGCGTTTTTCCTCTGCCATTGTCTTCTCCGTAGTCTGACACAGCCCCTGCCCGAAGGCAGGGGCTATTCAGCTGTTTTTTATTGTCCGGGACTTGCGTCCTTTGGTATTTTAGCGATTCTTCTTGTCGTCGTCAACAACTTCGAAGTCGGCGTCTACCACGTTGTCGTCCTTGGGGCCGGACTGATTCGCTCCGCCGAAGCCTCCCATGTTGGGATTGAAGCCCGCTCCGCCCATGTTCGGATCAAAACCGCCCATATTGGGGTTGAAGCCTCCCATGTTGGGATTGAAGCCCGCACCGCCCATGTTGGGGTCGAAGCCCTGTCCGCCCTGAGCGCCCTGAGTCTGCTGGGCTGCCTGCTCGTAGAGCTTGGTGCTGATCAGGTGGTACTCGTTGGTGAGAGCCTCGATCTT
>JAFRWQ010000070.1 GCA_017437925.1 Bacillota bacterium | reverse complement strand
TGCCTCAGAGAATATCAGGCTCGGTACCCTGAAGGTGATGTTTACGATGATCAGGCCGATGGTGTTGGGGATCAGGTGGGAGGTGACTATCTTAAGAGGTTTTACGCCCAAAAGCTTTGCCGCCAGCACGTAGTCCGACTGCCTTAGGGTTTTCATCTGGGAGCGGACCAGCCTCGCTATGCCGGTCCAGCCGGTAAGGCACATGGCGAGGAGCAGGGTCTTTATGCCCTTGGCGTCCAGCCACAGGGACAGCAATATGACCACCAGCAGATAGGGTATCGAGGAAAGTATCTCGACGATACGCATCATGAAGGAGTCCACCTTGCCGCCGAAATAGGAGGCTATGCCGCCGTAAATGCAGCCTACGAAGGCGCAGATGAAGGCGCCGGTGACGCCTATGATGACGGACACCCGGCCTCCCTGCCAGACTCTTGCGAAGTAGTCTCTGCCAAGCTTATCGGCTCCGAACCAGTAGTCCTTGTCGATGGGGTGATAGCTTTCCGCTATATTTGTCTCTTCAAAGGAGTGCTTGGCCACTATGGGGCCGAAAATGACCATCACGATCAGGATGATCATCAGGAAGAGGCCGAAGACGGCCAGCTTGTTCTTTTTGAAGCGCCTCCATGCGTCCTGCCAGTAGGAAATGTGGGGCCTTAAGACTCTGTCCTTGGACTCGTCCACTCCCACGATCTCAAACATTTCGGGGGACAGGCCTTCGGTCTCGTTCATCCAATCAGTTTTCGTTGGGAACATTGCTCGCCACCGCCCTCCTGTTCTGCTTAACTTCAAGACGCACTCTGGGATCTATGACCAGGTAGAGCAGGTCGACCACCAGCAGGGAGAACACGTAGGTCGCGGTGAAAAGGAAGTTCATGGCGACGACCATGGTGTAGTCTCTGGAGTTTATCGCTTTTACGAAATATGTGCCCAGGCCCGGTATCGCGAACATGGACTCTATGATGAAGGACCCGCCCAGAAGGCCCGCCACGCTGGGCGCCAGCATGGTGACTATGGGCATGAGGGTGTTCCTCATGACGTGGCGCCAGATGATGGTGCCGCGCCTTAAGCCCTTGCTTTCAGCTGTAAGAATGTAATCCTGGTTTATGACGTCGAGGACCGTCGACTTCATGTATCTGCAGTAGGTGGCCACCGGCGACAGGGTCATGCATAAGACCGGGAGCACGTAATAGATCGCGCCTCCCCAGCCCGCCGTCGGGAACCAGGTATGCTTTACGGTGAAGAAGTACTGGACAAGGGCGGCCAGAACGAAGGCCGGTATGCAGGTGCCCAGCAGCGCCACGAAGGTCCCGAAATAGTCAGGCAGCTTGTTTTTATGCAGAGCCGCCGTTATGCCCAGCATCATTCCCAGACACACTCCTATGACCAGGCCCCAGATGCCGAGCCTGAAGGACACGGGAGCGTATTTGATGATGAATTCCTCAGCCATACGCCCCGGATACTTTAGGGACTCGCCCAGGCTGCCTTCGGTCAGGAAGAGCTTCCAGAACCTGAAGAGCTGGACCATCAGAGGCTTGTCCAGGCCGTATCTTGCATAGTAATTGGCGCGGGTAGCCGCGGGCAGGTTCTCAACGGTCGCGGTCAGAGGATCTCCGGGAATGGAGTGGACCATTATGAATGTCGTCGACACGACGATGAATAATACCAGGAACATATATAGTATTCGTTTGATTATGTATCTTGCCACTATATATACCTCCTTTCTCTTTTAAAAGACCCGGGGAAACATCGCTCCCCGGGTCCCGGTCAGTTTTTTCGGATCGTCTTACGGTCTTCCGACAGTGTAGATGGTCTTGTAGCTGCTGTTGCCGAAGGGTGAACGGTCAACGCCGCGTACATACTTATACTCGAATACGTTGTTGCAGTTGTAGGAGATCGGGCATACCAGGCAGTTCTCGGTGATGATGATGTCTTCGCCCTTCTGGACGATCTTCATTCTTTCTGCCGGATCCACGGTCCTGTTCAGTTCATTGACCAGCTCGTCGAATTCGGGATTGTCGAAGTGGACGGGGATGGCGTTGGACTTGGTGGTGAAGAGGTTGAGCATGTAGGCGGTGTCGGCGGTGGAGCCCCAGGACAGGCATGCTACCTGGAACGCTCCGGTCTGCCAGCCGTCCATGGCGATGGCGTAGTCGTCAAAACTCAGCTCGACGCCCTTGATGCCCAGCTTCTTGATCATGGTATCCTGCCAGTACTCGGCCTG
>JAFRWQ010000069.1 GCA_017437925.1 Bacillota bacterium | reverse complement strand
TCCGGTGACCTTGAAGTCCATGTCGCCCAGGAAGTCTTCCATGCCCTGGATGTCGGAGAGGATGGCGAAGCGGCTGGAACCGTCTTCCTCAACTCTCTCGATGAGGCCCATGGCGATGCCGGCTACGGGAGCCTTGATGGGGACGCCCGCGTCCATGAGGGCGAGGCAGCTGCCGCAGGTAGAGGCCATGGAGGAGGATCCGTTGCTTGAAAGCACTTCGGAGACCACTCTGATGGCGTAGGGGAACTCTTCGACGGGAGGAATGACGGGCAGCAGGGCTCTCTCCGCGAGGGCGCCGTGGCCTATCTCTCTTCTGCCGGGGCTCCTTAAGGGCTTGGCTTCTCCGGTGCAGTAGCCGGGGAAGTTATACTGGTGCATGTAGCGCTTTTCGGTCTCTTCCTCGATGATGCCCTCCAGGACCTGGGCCTCGCTTACGGGGGCCAGGGTCACGACGGACATGACCTGGGTCTGGCCTCTCTTGAAGAGGCCGGTGCCGTGTGCTCTGGGAAGAAGCCCGGTCTCGCACCATACGGGACGGATCTCGTCGAGCTTTCTGTTGTCGGGACGGATGCCCTCGTCGAGGATCATTCCGCGGACCTGCTCCTTTGTGATGTTGTAGAGGACTGCGTCGATATCCTTTCCGCCTTCGGGATAGATCTCGGCGAAGTGCTCCTTGGTCTCGGTCTCGACCTTGTCCATGTTGTCGAGGCGCTCCAGCTTATCCTTGGTCAGGATAGCGTCGTGCATCTTCTGTACGGCGTACTCTCTGACGGCGGCGTCGATCCCGGCGTCGGGCTTCCAGAGGGTGATCTCCATCTTGGGCTTGCCTATCTCGGCGACGATCTCGTCGATGAAGGCGACGATCTTCTTGATCTCTTCGTGACCGAAGAGTATGGCGTCCAGCATCTCCTCTTCGGGGACTTCCTTGGCGCCGGCTTCCACCATCATGATGGCTTCCTTGGTTCCGGCGACGTACATGTTGATGTCGGAGCGCTCTCTCTGCTCGAGAGTCGGGTTGATGACGTAGCGTCCGTCGACTCTGCCTACGATGACGGAACCGGTGGGTCCGTCCCAGGGGATGTCGGATACGGCGATGGCGACGGATGAACCGATCATGGCGCAGATCTCGGGGGCGCAGTCGGGGTCTACGCTCCAGCTGGTAGCGGTGACCTCAACGTCGTTGTAAAAGCCCTTGGGGAAAAGGGGTCTTAAGGGTCTGTCCATCAGTCTTGAGAAGAGTATGGCCTTCTCGGAGGGCCTTCCTTCTCTTTTGATAAAGCCGCCGGGGAACTTTCCGACGGAGTACATCTTCTCCTCAAAGTCGCAGGACAGGGGGAAGAAGTCTATGCCCTCGCGGGGGGATTTTGCCATGGTGGCGGTGCAGCTGACCACGGTGTCGCCGTAATGCACGACGCACTGTCCGTTGGCCTGCTCGGCGACCTTGCCGATCTCAAGCTCAAGGAGCCTGCCGCCGACGGCGGTCCTGAATGTTCTGTAATCCTGATATCTCATTTAGCCTTTCCTTTCGTTTTCTTTGCTTTCAGGTCCGGCTTGACAGTAAAGGGCGTCCCGCGGATGCCCTTTATTCTCAAGCCCGGCCCTTGAATAGTTATCCTTTAGATGCGGTTTTTTGACACAAAATCAAGCGGGGCTTTTGAAGGCCCCGCTCTCAGACAAGTTAATTACTTTCTCAGGTTCAGGCGGGCGATCAGGCTTCTGTAACGCTCGATATCCTTCTCCCTGAGATAGGCGAGAAGATTTCTCCTCTTACCGACCATCTTCAGCAGGCCCCTTCTGGAGTGGAAGTCCTTCTGGTTCTGCTTCAGGTGCTCGTTCAGCTCGTTGATCCTGTAGGTGAGGATGGCTACCTGTACCTCGGGGGAACCGGTGTCGCCCTCGTGGGTAGCGTACTCTTTGATGATCTCCTGTTTCTTTTCGGTCGTAATCATTTTGTTTCTCCTTTTCTTGATGCGCCCGGGGCAAAGCGTCGCGTCGGAGAGTCGCAGACCTGTGTCACGGGTAAGTGTTAAAAACAGCTTGTATATATTACCACAGCCTTCGCGGGCTGTAAAGCATGAATTATGAAACTTTTACGGGATTTTCATGATTCCCGTCCTTCATTGCTCTGCGGTCGGCGTCCACCTTGGCGTAGACCTGGGACAGGGCCGCGATGAGCTGGCGGGCGGTGCGCTCGCTCATGATGATGTTCTCTACCTCTTCGGTGACCTTGGCCTCGCCCTTGGGTATGTTCTGGACGAAGGTCACGAAGCATTCGTTGCCGGTCACGTTGATATTGAACCCATTTACATATTTCATTTTACCGTTACCTCCATTGGAATATCAATCAAAAACGCAGCAGCGTTTCACTCTTTCGGGAATATGATCCTGAAGTCGGATGTTTGAGGGACGGAAGCTCCGATGAGCCTTATTACCCTTTCTTCCCCCTCTCCTCCGCTTTCGACCGCGGCTGAAAGCCCAGCGGATGCGCCTTCGGCGCTTAAGACTGCCCTGTAAGTCCCGTCTTTGGGAAGGGCCTGGGACTCGCCGACCGCGAAGATCACCTCACCGTCGCCCTTCGTTTTAAGGCTCAGCACTTCCGAAGCAAGATAAAAGGGAGAACCGCAGACCTCTTCGTAAGCGGAGATATCGCCGCTTTCGAGCAGCCTTCTGAGGAGCGTGCTCGAGACCGTCTCTCCGTTGTACTTTACCTCGGGAACGGTCTTCGCTTCAAAGCCGTAGGCCATGCCCATGCCGGCAAGAAAGCTTGAAGTGCCCGCCGCCCTGTAACCGAAGCGGAAGTTGAAGCCGCAGACCGTGCAGCGCAGATCGACT
>JAFRWQ010000068.1 GCA_017437925.1 Bacillota bacterium | reverse complement strand
CTGCTGGCCGAGCCCCTGAAGCTCAAGTTCCTTCAGCTGGATTCCGCCGGCTCCGACTCCTACGCCGCCCTGCCCCTCTTCAGCAAAGAGGACGCCCCCCTGCTCTCTAATGCCAGCGGCTGCTACGGCGTGACCATCTCCGAATTCATGGTGGGAGCCTGCATCATGCTGCTGCGCCATCTTGAGCACTACAGAGACAATATGCACAAGCACCTCTGGGAGAGATGGGAGCTTCCCGACGTGATCTACGGCAAGAAGGCCCTGATCATAGGCTACGGCGACATAGGAAGCAATTTCGCAAAGCGCATGAACGCTTTCGGCTGCGAGGTCTACGCGGTAAGAAGGACCAAGGCCCCCGTCGCCGATTACGTCAAGGAAGTCTGCACCCTCGACGAGCTTCCCAGGCTCCTTCCCGAGATGGATTTCGTGGGAATAAGCCTTCCCAACAGCCCCGCGACCAGAAAGATCATCAACAAAGAGACCCTGGCGATGATGAAGCCCGGCGCCATAATAGTCAACGTCGGCAGAGGCACCGCCGTCGATTCCGACGCCCTGGCCGAGGCTCTTAAGGCCGGAAAGCTGGGCGGAGCCGCCCTCGACGTCACCGATCCCGAGCCTCTTCCCGCAGATCACCCCCTCTGGGACTGCGAGAGATGCCTCATCACCCCCCATTCCTCGGGCCTCAAGAGGCAGGCCGACCCCTTCAGAAGGATACTGAACAGGGCCGTGACCAACCTGGGCAACTTCCTGGCGGGAGCTCCCCTGGAGAGCCAGGTCGACACCGGTACAGGCTACAGAAAGCTTTAAGATCGTCAAAAGGAGGACAGCATGAAGATACTTGTGCTCAACGGAAGCCCCAGAAGAGCGGGCAACACCGCAGGCTTCGTAAAAGCCTTTAAGGAAGGCGCGGAAAGCGCCGGGAACACCGTGGACGTAAAGGTCCTTTCGACCATGAAATTCGGCCCCTGCATCAGCTGCTACGGCTGCAGGAAGGGCAGCGGCAAGTGCGTGCAGAAGGACGATCTCGCCCCCGTCATCGAGGCTCTGCCCGATTACGACATGGTGGTCTTCGCCAGCCCCGTGTACTACTGGGGCTTCAGCGGACAGATGCAGTCGGCGGTATCGAGATTCTTCCCCTACGGGCCCATACCCGTGCATAAGTTTGCCCTTATCTTAAGCTCCGGCTCGCCCGATGTGTACGACGGCATACTCGCCCAGTACAAGAGCATGCTGGGATACTTCAAGGGAGAAGACCTGGGCAGCTTCTGCTTCAACGGAGGAGACCAGCTGACCGAAGAGAACCTGGCAAAGGTCCGCGATTTCGCGGCCGGCCTCAAATAGCGCGAAGCATATCAAGACCGGGCGCCCCTTCGGGGGCGCTTTTGGTCTGCCTCTATTGATTAATGGGACGGGGTAAAATATAATTTTCTCATGGGAAAGAACATAGTACTCGCCCTTCTGGCCCACGTCGACGCCGGAAAGACCACCATGTCGGAAGCCCTGCTCTATAAAAGCGGCAGGATAAGGACGGCAGGAAGGGTCGATCACAAGGACGCCTTTTTGGACACCCACCGTATAGAGCGGGAAAGAGGCATCACCATATTCTCAAAGCAGGCCCTCTTCAGTCTGGGCTCTTTTGACGTGAGCCTTCTCGACACCCCGGGCCACATGGACTTTTCCGCCGAGATGGAAAGGACCCTCTCGGTCCTTGACTGCGCGGTGCTGGTGATAAGCGGCCCCGACGGGGTCCAGGCCCACACCGAGACCCTGATCTCCCTCCTCGAGCGCTTCTCGGTCCCCACCTTCGTCTGGGTCAACAAGATGGACCAGTGCGAAAGGACCCGCGCAGAGATAATCGCAGAGCTTCAGAAAAGCCTTGGGCCCGGCTGCATAGATTTTACCGACGAAAAAGACCTGGACGAGGCCGCGGCCATGAGCTGCGAGCCGGCCCTTGAGCGCTACCTTGAGAAGGGCTTTCTCGGCGAAGAATACATAAAGGCCCTGATAAGGGTGAGGAAGGTCTTCCCCTGCTGGTTCGGCTCGGCCCTTAAGATGGAAGGGATAGACGAGTTCATAGCCGGCTTTGAGAAGTACATGACCCCGCCTGCAAGGCCCGAGAGCTTCGGGGCCAGGGTCTTCAAGATCACCAGGGACGAGGCGGGAAGCCGCCTGACCTGGATGAAGCTTACCGGAGGCAGCCTCAGCGTTCGCCAGAGCCTTGAGTACAGGCCCCCCGCTGAGCCGGGGCAGAGCGCGGAGGACGTCCCCCTGCTCAGCGAAAAGCTCACCCAGCTCAGGTTCTACTCCGGAGCCAGATACGAGCAGAGGGAAAAGGCGGAGCCGGGACAGGTATTCGCAGTGACAGGCCTCACCCAGACATACGCCGGGCAGGGCCTGGGCTTTGAAAGCGACAGTCCTTCGGCCCTGCTGGAGCCGGTCTTTTCGTACAGGATACTCCCTCCTCCCGGCTCAGACCCCAGAGAAGCCTTCAGAAGGCTCTCGGTCCTCACCGAAGAGGACCCGATGCTGCGCATCGTCTGGAACAGCCGCCACGAGGAGATCCAGGCACAGTTCATGGGCGAGGTGCAGATAGAAGTCTTAAAGCAGATCATACTCGACCGCTTTGACCTTAAGGTCACGATAGACCGGGGCCGCATAATGTACAGGGAGACCATAGCGTCCCCCGTCGAAGGAGCCGGCCACTTTGAGCCCTTAAGGCACTACGCCGAGGTCCACCTGCTGCTCGAACCCCTTCCGCCGGGCTCCGGCATCTACCTTGAGAGCGCCTGCAGCGAAGACCTTCTGGACCGCAACTGGCAGAGGCTCATACTCTTCAATCTGGCGGAAAAGCACCACCTGGGCGTCCTTACCGGCTCCCCCCTTACCGACGTCAAGATGACCCTCATCGCGGGCAGGGCCCACCTAAAGCACACCGAGGGAGGCGACTTCAGGCAGGCTTCAATAAGAGCGGTGCGCCAGGCCCTCATGAAGGCAGAGAACGTGCTGCTGGAGCCCTATTACGCCTTCAGGCTGCAGGTTCCCGCAGAGCACCTGGGCAGGGCCATAGGCGACCTCAGGACAATGCAGGCCCGGTTCGAGATGGATACCGAGCCCTCCGAGACCGTGACCATAGGGGGAAGGGCCCCCGTCTCCGCCATGCAGGGCTATCTGACCGCCCTTCTCGCCTACACCAGGGGCCGGGGAAAGCTCTTCTGCCGCCCCGCCGGCTATTTCCCCTGCAGAAACACCGAAAAGGTGGTCGAAGAGATAGGCTACGACCCCAACCGCGACATAGACAACCCCGCCGACTCGGTCTTCTGCTCCCACGGGGCCGGGGTCAACGTCAAGTGGAACCTGGCCGACAGCCTCATGCACATGGAGACCGGCCTCAGCATAGAGGGCGGAAAAGTCGGAGAAAAGTCCCCCGTCAAGCTGCGCCAGGGGAGCCTCGATCTGGACGAAAGAGAGCTTCAAGCCATAATGGAAAGGGAGTTCGGAAAGTCAAAGGAGCCCAGGATATCAAGCATCAGCTACGATTTCGGAAAGCCGAAAAAGCCCGCCGCTCCCCTCAAAAAAGACTACTACATAGTCGACGGCTACAACGTTATTTACGCCTGGGACGAGCTGAAGAAGCTGGCGGAGGACGGTCTGGCCTCGGCGAGGGCCGGCCTCATAGACGTGCTGGTAAACTACCAAGCCTACACAGGCTGCGAGCTCATACTGGTCTTCGACGCTTACAAGCAGAAGGACAACCCGGGCCGCAAGGAAGACATAGGCGGCATCCACGTGGTCTACACCATGGAGGACGAGAGCGCCGACATACGCATAGAAAAGCTCATCCACGAGATGAACCGCAATTACTCGGTCTGCGTGGTAAGCTCCGACGGGCTGATCCAGCTCTGCGCCCTGAGGCTGGGCGTAAGGCGCATGTCTTCGAGGGAGCTGCTCCACGAGACCCGCCTGGCCCGCGAGGGCATAAGGGAAATAATCGCGAGCCACAGGGAGGAGCTGCCCAGGCTGGGCGAAAGGACCGGCATGTCAGGAGAAGGTGAGCTCAAATGACGGGCGAAAACAAGGACGACAGGCTGCTTTTGGCCCAGCTTGAGGATAAGATCGCCGAATGCTCAAACGGCATATTCGCCCACACCGCCTTTCTCGACAGCAGGCAGTGCGCCCTGGCTGCGTCCCACTGCAGGTCTTTGGGGTCATTCCCACTGCTATGGGGAGGCTATGACGACGCCGAGCGCCGCACGGCGATGTTTCTTCCCGATTACATGAGCGAAGAGGAAGCGAAGAGCGACGAAGGGCCTCTCGCATTGCTGAGGGTAAGCGTTCCCAAGGGCTCCCCTGCCCTTACCCACCGGGACTACCTGGGTTCCCTCATGTCTTTGGGCATCAAAAGGGAGGTCGCGGGAGACATAATAGTCCGCGAGGGCGGCTGCGACATCATCATCCTAAAGGAGATGGGCTCCTACCTTCTTCAGGAGTACTCGAGAGCCGGCAGGGCAAGCCTGAGCCCCGGGCTCGCTCCCCTCTCTTCACTCGTCCTTTCGGAGCAGAGAACGGAGGAGATCACAGACTCGGTGGCTTCAGTGAGGCTGGACGCGGTCTGCGCCTCGGCCTTCAGGCTCTCAAGGGGCAAGGCCCAGGAGGCGGTGCATAAGGGCCTGGTATCAGTCAACGGCCTTCAGTGCTTAAAGCCCGACTATCAGCCGGCCGAAGGGGACCGCATAGTCTTAAGGGGCAAGGGCAAGGCCGTATTAAGCTCGGTAGGAGGCACCAGCCGCAAGGGCAGGCTCTACATAGTCATCAAAAAATACATTTGAGCAAACAAAGACCGCGGGCTGCTTCAGGGCAGGCCCGCGGCTTTTTTATTGCTCGGTTTTAAGGTTCAGATACCGGCTTATTCGGCCAGCTCCCTGTAGAGCATGGTCACTACCTCGGCCCTGTAGGAATCCCTGTCGGGGCTGAAGGTCGTCGGGGTGGTGCCCTCGACTATCTTCTTATCGACCGCCCAGAGTATGGGAGCGTAGTAGTAATCAGTCTCTTCCACATCGGTGAAGGGGTTGGTATCGCCAACCTCGGGCTCGCCGGCGTTCCTGTGGAGGAAGGTCACCGCCTGGCCTCTGGTGACGGTCCAGTCGGGCCTGAAGGTGGTGGGAGTCGTTCCCTCGGTTATGCCCTTCTGATAGGCCCAGAGCACTGCGTCGTGATAGTAGGCGCCCTCGGGGACGTCCTCAAAGGGCATATCGCCGCTCACCTTGGGTGAACCGGCGGCCCTCCAGAGGAAGGTCACGAAGTCGGCCCTGGTGGTGGGAGCCATGGGGCTGAAAGTGGTCGGGCTCGTTCCCTCGGTTATGCCCTTTTCAACGGCCCAGTATACCGGGTCGTGATAGTAGGCGTCCTTGGGCACGTCGTCGAACTTCTCCTTCTCTTCGGGCTTGGGTCCGGACGACGATCCGCCGGTGCTCTTCTTCTTGAATTCGGCCTTGAGCTCGACGTCCTCGGCGGGCATCGCGAAGAAGGTCTCCTCCGCGGTCTTATCGTCAAGCTCAGCGTCGCCGCTTACAACGGTCCAGGTCTTGAACTTATAGCCCGACTTGCTTTCCGCCGTGACGGTCACGGTCTCGCCTTCTCTCGCTTCTTCCCTGTCGGCGGTCCCGCCTTCGACCGTTATCTTATATAAAGGCTTGAGTATCGCGTCGTAGCACGCGGTGTACACCGCCTCTTCGGTGACTTCGGCGATATTGGGATCCCAGCCCGTGAACTCGTAGGTATACTCCTCGTCATCGTCCATGGTCGGGTCTTCTCCGCCGTAAACGGGTTCGGTCCCGTAATCGAACTCATCGCTGAAAAGCTCGGTACCGTCAGGATTCACAAAGGTGATGAGGAAGGTCTTAAGCTTAAAGTTCGCGACGAGCTCGCAGTCGGCTTCGGCGGCAAAGCTGTATTCAGCCGTCTCGCAGACCGTTTCTCCGTCAAGGGTCCAGCCCACGAAATCGTAGCCCGTCGCCGTTTTGGCAGTAAGCTCGACCTCCACGCCGGGCTTGTAGCTGCCGCCTCCGCTTACAGTCCCGCCCTCGGTGGGCTCCGCTTTGACGCTGATCTCAAAGGGAGGTATCACATTAACAGAGAACTGGGTGGTATCGGGGGTGCTGACGACGAAACTGTTTCCGCTCATCTCGCCCTCGGTCAATCCGGGTCCCGCGATCACTACGCGGTCTCCATAGGCTTCGGGAAGTTCGGGGCAGGTAACGGTGACTGCCCTGAGGCCGGGAGTCAGGTCTTCGGGATCGTAATCCAGTGAGTACTCATCCTCGTTAAGGACCCGGTCTCCGAATACTACCTCAAGCCCGGTCAGATCCAGCTCATCGCCGGCGTATACGGACTCGGGAGCATTGCTTACCGTGAGGCCGTCGATCGGAATGATCTTCAGCTCAGGCGCCAGATCATCCCTGTATGATGCGGCAGCATCTGCAGACCCTTCGTCGGCGCAGTATACGGTGCTGCCGTCGGGTATGGGCAGCAGACTCACGTAAGTGCTTCCGCTGATCTCCCTGCGTCTTGCCTCGAATGTTTCGCTGTCCAATGTGTTGATGATCTTTGCGGGGGCGCCTTCCAGCAGGATGCTGAAATCGCCGGTTCTGTCCATCCTGTACAGGGCGAAGACGTCGTCGTCGACGGTGACTCCGGCGGGGATGCGCACCGGACCCAGCTTCGGGCAGTTTTTAAAGGCCGCCCAGCTCAGGGTCTTGAGGGTAGAGGGCAGAGCCACGTTCTCCAGGTTCCCGCAATTGGCGAACATGAACCAGCCCAGCTCGGTCACACCCTCTTCAACGACCACGTCGGTGAGGCTTCCGCAATTGGCGAAGAGGAAACTGCCGAACTTTGCGCCTTTGGGAATCACAACAGATTTGAGATCGCCGCATGAGTAGAAGGCGAAATCACATATCTCCTCCACATCCGAAAGTACGATCTCTTCCAGGCCCGACATCTTGAACGCGCCATTGCCGACCGTCTTTACTCCGGGTATTTCCACGGTCTTAAGAGCGGAAAACAGGACAAAATATTCTTCCGGTATCTCCTCGGTATCTCCTGCGCTTACGTATTCGAGCACGTTATTGGTCCCGCCGGAGCCGTTGATATAGAAATTATCTGTGAGTTTCCTGGATCCGAGATTGGTCAGCGGACCCTCGGTAGAGACCGACTTGAGGCCGGCGCATCCGATGAAAGCTCCGCTTCCGACGATCGCGTTTTCAGGCAGCAGCAGTTCCGTCATGTTGTACTGGTTCTGGAATGCCGCTTGTCCCATGGACACCAGGGCTTCGCAGTCGGTGAGATCAACCGTTCCGTTGAGTCCGTGTCCCGCTTCCTCGCCTGTCATGGCCGCGACTTCGGCGGCGCTGCGGCCGTAGGTTGTCAGCATGAAAGCGTAGTTTCCCATTGCCTGAAGGGAGCTCATCCCTTCGAAGGAGAATCCGGAAAGGTTGGGACAGCTGTAGAAAGCGCATTCGCCGATATAAGTTACCATCTCGGGATGATCGATCGACACAGTCTTAAGGACCGGGCTGAACTGGAACGCCGAGTTCGGGAGCACTATTTTCGTCTCGGCGTCGTTATGGATGTACACCTTTTCAAGACAGGGCTGCATTGCCATATTCCAGCCCGCGCCGGAGGGATCCGCGTACATATGCAGGGTGGTGATGCAGGTCTTTCCGGTCTTGTCGGGCTGCCTGGACGCAGCAGTGCCCGTGGTGCTGGTGGAACTGTAGAAAGACCCCTTGCTGCAGTCATTGAAGAAGGAATGCATTGTTACTATGTTCGGGCTGTGCCAGTTTACCGTTGTAAGGGAGGTATTCTCGGCCAATGCTCCTCCGGATAAACTGGTGGCAGTCTCGGGGATGGTGATCTCGGTAAGAGCGGTCATCGCGAGGCAGCGGTGATCAAGAGAAGCAACCGCGCAGTCATCCCCCGCCAGCAGATCGTTTGCAAGGCTTGAGCAGCCTTCAAAGCAGCGGCACCCCAGCGAAGTTACCGAAGAACTGAGGGTGACTTCAGTCAGCTCTTCGCACTTGTAGAAGCAGCAGTACGGGATAGATTTATATCCGTACTCGTCGTTGTTGTCGAGGAAGACGACGTTCTTTATACCGGAAGCCGCAAAGACCATGGGATAGCCATGGATCTGCTCGGGACGCAGCGTGAGCTCCATCCCGGCTTCGGGGTCAAAGGCTCCGGCAAAACTGAGGGTCTCAAGCGCTTCTGCCTTATCAAAGTCAAAGCCCGTGAGGCTGCTGCATCCGGTAAAGGCGCAGAATCCTATCCTGCTCAGGCTGACGCCTTCATCAAAGGTGACGGTCTCAAGATCCGCGCATCCGTAGAAAGCGTGCGAAGGCAGATAATTGCTTTTGCCCTCCATAAGGCCTTTGGGCATATTGACCGCGGTCACGGAGCTGTTGGCGAAAGCCCTGACGCCTATAAACTCAACGCTGTCGGGAAGAGTGACTTCTCCGATCCCGGAGCAGCCCTCAAGGGCGGAGGCGAGTATGCATACGGTACCGTCCTTTACCTCAAGATCGCCCTCATAGTCCGGAGAGACCCTGACAAGGCACCTGCCTGCGTAGTAGAGGCCGTCTTCATCATAATGCTCGCTGATGAACTTGGGAATGGCGGCCAGAGTTGCCTCGGTATCGGGGCATTCCTCCTCGGAAACACTGACGTTGGTCGCGTAGCCCGCGGTCACGAGCTTTAAGGTCGTTTCATTCCGCCATTTGAACAGGTTGCCGTCGATGTTTCTGAGTTCATCGGGCACTGTCATCGTCGCGTCCAGATCAGCGTAATCATCCGAACCGAGAGACAGGCAGAGCTTCGTTACCCTGTAGGTCGAGCCGTCGATCGTCACCGCAGCGGGGACATGAACGTCTTCTCCGCTGTAGGCCTTTATCATGACCGCTTCGACTGACTGAAGCTCGCCTGATATCGGAGTGAAGCGGAAATCGGCGCCATACGCATCGCCTTCATCATTGAGGTCGTTATGATCCACCTCAAGAAATGGCGTTGCCGCGTACGCGGAGCAGGTGAAGACAGCCAGCAGAAGAGTCAGGATCAGCAGTACCCTGAGGGCGATCCTTGACCTGGAAATCATTTTAAAGCACCTCCTTTTGCCGGGAATAAAGATCTTAGAATATATAAAAGGACACAGCCTTTTTATACAGATATTATTTTACCACAAATGAGCGGATGAGTGCCGTTAAATTGAATACAGGGAAAACAAAAAGACCCGGCCGACCGGGTCAGGGGACTAAGAGCCGGCGCGGATCAGAAAAGACCGCTCCCTCCGTCCTTTCCCGCCCGTTTTATGACGTACTGGGCGGCAAGGCCGGTGAAGGCTCCGGCCAGCATGCCGGAGAGCATGAGGACGGGAAGGTATATGAGAAGAGCAGGCGTCCTGTAGACCGCAAGGGCCGCCGCAGTCTGGCCGATGTTGTGAAAGACCGCGCCTATGACGCTGCATATCCAGATCTGGTCAGGAGTAAAGATGCGCCGCAGCAGGAGCATGGCAAGATAGCAGGCCAGACCCCCCGCAAAGGAAAAGAGAGCGGACATGGCGGAGCCCGCGAAGATGCTGCCCAGGGCTATCCTTGCCATAAGGACCATGAAGGTCTCCTTGGGGGAGAGGCGGAACAGGGCGTAGACGGTGATTATGTTGGCAAGACCCATCTTGACTCCCGGGACGGGGGCCGGAGGCGGTATCTGGGCTTCTATCACGTGTATTATGAGGGCCAGGGCTGTGAGCAGGCCCATTGCCGTGATCTTCTTCGCGTTCATGGGCCTTTCCTACTTGCTGACGGCGTCGGTCTCACCTTCGCCTTTGAGCATTATCATGAGTTTATGGGGCATGCAGACTATGGGGGCAGCCCGATCTGAGAGCCAGCCCTGCCCGACGCAGATCAGGTCGGGGCAGTCAGCCTCGCTGACCCTTATGCGACCCGGCTGCACTGTGATGATGTTATACCCGCCCCCGGGAGCCTCAACGATAAAAGAGTATTCGGACAGGACCTTCGAAAGGTCTATCTCCTCTATGACCTTCCCGTCCTGAATGATCCGGACGACGCTGCCCTCCCCCCGCCTTGTGAGGAGAAATGCCGACAGCAGGGCGAGTACCAGCGCGAAAGCCAACAGTATGATGATCCAGGTCCTAGTTCTCAGCATGCTTTATCACCCTGTACTCATAGGGAGCCCCGGCCTGCGGAGTGAATACCGCTTCAAGCCCCTCGCTGACCAGCACCCTTCCGTCTTCGGTCACCAGTATCATCTCGAAATCTCCGGCCGATCTCCAGTAAGAGACGGCCTTTTCCTCTCCCATGACGAAGAGGGCTGTGGAAAGGGCGTCGCAGTAAACGCCTTCGCTTCCCACTGCGGTGGCGGAGATGAGGCCGCTCTCTGCGGGGGAGCAGGTCTTTGGATCCATGATGTGCCAATATATCCTGCCGTTTTCTTCAAAATAGCGCTCGTAGCCTCCCGAGGTTATGACCGCTTTGCCGGATACTTTGACAACTCCTATTATCCCGCCGCCCTTCGGGTCCTGTACGGCTACCCTCCAGGGGCTGCCGTCGGGCTTTGATCCCAGGGCCTGCACGTTTCCGCCCAGGTCAAGCAGGGCGGAGCTCACGCCGTCGTCCTTAAGGAGGCCGATGATGCTGTCCGACGCCCAGCCCTTGGCAACGCTGCCCAGGTCTATCTCCATGCCTTCGCCCAAAGAGGCTTCTCTGCCGTTCAGGCTTACATTTTTGTAATCGACCAAGGGGATCAGGCTCTCAAGCTCCCCGGCCGAAGGCACCCTGTATTCTTCTGTCGTAAAGCCCCAGGCCTTGACCGCCGGATATATTGAAATATCAAGGCTTCCGTCAAGGGCGGCGCAGAGCTGCAGGGCTCTTTCGAGCAGGGCGGCACTTTCTTCAGAAAGGACCGCCTTCTTATCCCTGTTCAAGGCAGCGATCTCGCTTTCCGAGGTGACCGAAAGCAGGGCGTCAAGCCCCTCCGCCCTCTCCTTCGCCTTTTGGAGCAGTGCGTCGTCCGCCCTGTAAGCCCTTATGCTCATGTAGGTATCCATGGCGAAGAAGCTTACGCTCTTTTCTTCGGGCACGGCGCTTTGCTGCATTCCGGCCGAAGATGCCGGCTCTGCCGCGCAGGCCGAAAGGAGCAGAAGACTTGATATTAAGATCAGAGAAAGAAGTGTCTTTTTCATGATTCCAAGGTCGGAGGGGCCCTCTTCCGTCCCCGTCCGACCCAATGATTATACCACCTCGGAAAGCATTTACAAAGCTTAGAGGCACACGTCCCCCATACCCTTCCTCTTGAAATAAAAGTTGTCAAATGTTAGAATGGTTGGAACAAGCGAAAGGAGACAGATCATGGCGATACAGGAATCCGGAGAAATGTACCTCGAGACCATTCTGGTGCTCAGCCAGAAGCAGACGAATGTGCGCTCCATCGATATAAGCGAAGAAATGAACTACTCCAAGCCCAGTGTTTCCAGGGCTGTCGGCATACTCAAGAAGGACGGCTACATCCTCGTCGACGGCTCCGGCTACATCACCCTCACGGAAAAGGGCCGGGAGCTGGCGGAGACCATATACCAGAGGCATCAGATCCTCAGCCACATCCTCATGAGCCTGGGAGTGGACGAAAAGACCGCCATCGCCGACGCCTGCCGCATCGAGCACGTTATCAGCGAAGACAGCATGGACGCCATAAAGCAGCACATGAAGGACCACGAGGTCGTATTCGAGTAGCGAAAACCTTGCAGTTTCAATGAAAAAGCAGGTCCCGAGGGACCTGCTTTTATGCTGCCGTTGTTATTAATCGATCTTGGGAAGCACCCGTCCGCCGTATCTCAGACCGAGGAACTCTCCGTCAGGCGACCATGCCAGCATCGCGGTGGAAGAATGATGCCTGTCCTTTATTCGCAATGCGCCGCTCTCAAGCATTTCACTGTCAAGACGTTTTCCCGCCCTGTTGAAGACCTCGATCGCATTGTCATTGCGCTTAAGGGTAAACCCCACACTTTCACCGGAAAGATAGCGGCCTTCGGCGACAGATAGAGCTTCTTCGCTCCATTGACAGGACGATAATTCGGCGAATTCACGGCCTGTAAGAGCTGTGAGCAGCTTTTTCGCGATGGTTATCGCGGGCTGGCCTTCGAGATTAAGGAATACCAGCACACCGATATTCTCCCGGGGAGACCACATCATATAGTTCGAAATACCCGTCAAACCGCCCGAATGACCGTAGGAAAAGTCACCGTCAGCCATAGCGATCTCCGCAAGGCCGTAGCCGTAACGAAGACACTCGTTATAGACCATTCGGCCTTTTTTCATCTTCGCCATGTTTTCAGAAGAAATGATCCTTTCTCCCGACACGCTCGCGCCGCAATTCATCAGGACGTTCAGGTATTTCTTCATGTCCCTTACTGTTGAGCGCATGGCGCCGCCGCCGTGAAGCACGAAAGCCTTATCGTAGAAATCCCGGCAAGAGCAAAGCTCTCCGTCCTTTTTATAGTAAAGATCGGTGCAATTTGGATCGTTTACAGGCTTGATGAACTCACAGCCGCTCCGGTCCATACCCAAAGGCATGAGGATATGTTTCTTTACATATTCGGCGTAGGATTCCTCTCCTCCGTAAAGGCGGACTATCTCGCTCAGAAGACCGTAACCGTCATTGCAATAGCTCATGACTTCTCCGGGCGCGGATAGCCTTATGCTTTGCGAATTGAGACGCTCGATGACCCTCTTCTGACCTTCTTCCGCGAGCTCATTATCGAATGCCAGCTCCGTATTTTGGAAATCGCTTATGCCCATG
>JAFRWQ010000067.1 GCA_017437925.1 Bacillota bacterium | reverse complement strand
GTAAGAGCCGCGGTCCCTCCGGCGGCCCAAGCCCCCGCTTTCAGGGCTTTTTTCGCAAGATCCTTCATTTTCTCTCCTCCTTTTCCTTATTATACCACAAAACCGGACTTATTCCCTTCAAAAGGCGCCGCCGCGCCGGGTGGATCATGATAGCGCTGCTTCTTCTGAGAAAAATAGTATCCCTTTTCATTATAATGCTCAGCGGGACCCTGCTGGTAAAGCTGGGCCTGATGAAAAGCTCCGACTCAAAGGTGCTCTCCCAGCTGAGCCTCTATCTTGTGGTGCCCGTCGTCATAATCAACGCCTTCATGATAGAGTACTCCCCCGACATACTGAAGGGCCTGCTGCTCTCGTCCGCCGCCGCCTTCGTCATATTGCTGATCATGGTGGCTCAGGGGAGCGTCTGCAGAAGGATCCTTAAGCTGGACCCGGTGGAGGAGGCTTCGGTCATATACTCCAACGCAGGGAATCTCATCATACCCATAGTGATCTCGGTCCTCGGGCCCGAGTGGGTGGTCTACACCAGCCCCTTCATATGCATAGAGCTGGTCTTCATGTGGTCCCACGGCAAGAAGCTCATCTGCCGCGAGAAGGGCTTCGACCTTAAAAAGGTCCTGACCAACTTCAACATAGTATCGGTGATGATAGGCATAGTCTTCTTTGCCCTGCAGATCAAGCTGCCGCCCCTCATCAGCGAGACCATGGACTCCATCAGCGCCCTTTTGGGCCCCCTTGCCATGGTGGTCACCGGCATGCTCATCGGCGGAATGGAGCTTAAGAAGATCTTCACCTACAGAAGGACCATGCTGATGGTCTTCCTGCGCCTCATCGCCTTCCCCCTGGTGGTCTTTCTGATACTCAAATTCTGCGGTCTTCAGAGCCTCGCCGCCGACGGCGACAAGATACTGCTCATCTCGTTCTTCGCCACCATCTCGCCTACGGCCAGCACCATCACCCAGATGTCCCAGGTCTACGGACTGGACGCGGAGTACGCCAGCGCCATAGGCATGCTCGGGACCCTCTGCTGCATAGTGACCATGCCCCTCTACGTGATGCTTTATCAGCTGTGACGGGAAAAGAGGCTCCGAAGGCTTAAAATTTGCGCATTCTCTGAAATATTGTTCTTGACAAGGCCTAAGGCCGGTGCTATATTATCTGTTGTTCGCAAGAACTTGGATCATTAGCTCAGCTGGAAGAGCACCTGACTCTTAATCAGGGTGCCCAGGGTTCGAGCCCCTGATGATCCACCAAGCTCGAGGGGGGACTTACCGCATGGTAGGTCCTTTCTCGATTTTTGTTTGTATATAGAATTCGTATAAAAAAACCGCATCAGGGACGATAAGCCCCTGATGATCCACAAGATCTTACATAAACGAACCCTGTGCAAAATATCCGCACAGGGTTCCGTCTTTACTGCGCTTTTTATACTGCCAGGCTATACCTTGTGTTCCGCTACCCACTCCAGCAGGGCTTTATAATCCATTTCGCCGGCGGCAACGGCAAGCCCGGTCTGTGCTACTTCATCATTTGTTGCCTCAAGACGAATACCGTTGACCTCAAGAAACGTCAGCATCACGTACATGCCGATGCGCTTGTTGCCGTCAACGAAAGCATGGTTTGAAATCAATGTAAAACCAAGCCTTGCTCCCTTTTCTTCTTTCGAGGGATACAGGTCCTTGCCGTCAAAGGTGGCAAATACGCCCTCAAGAGCGGACTCAAGCAGCCCCTCGTCGCGGATCCCTATTGAGCCGCCGGTCTCCTCCGATATAAGCTGATGCAGCAGCTTCACCTTGTCTTTAGAAAACTTGATCATTTTGCGAGCTCCAGAAATGCAGGCCTGTACTTCTTAAGAATGCGGGCGGCGACGAAATCGATCTTTTCATCGTCGGTCATCTCGATCGGAGGGTTGCTCTCCAGATCGATCAGGATGTACCTGGGCCTGTTGTTCTTAAATATCACGGCTTGACCGTTCTTTTCCGCAATGCGGGTCGCCTTTGAGAAGTTCTGATTAGCCTCGCTTATGGATATGATAGCGTTTGTATCGATAGTCATTTGCATAATCCTCCACAGGAATTATATCATGATATAGGTTAAAAACAAGCTAAAATTTATCCAAAACATCCTCATAATTGGGATAATATAAAGCCGGGACAGCGGATAATCTAAAGTTTGATATCACAATTCGGGAACAAAAGGTATCCGGCCCTCCCTTTTCCCGGCGTATGATATAATACTGTGAGGCCGGGGCCTGCCGCAGAAGCCGGCCGGCAAACAACGCAACTTCAGGTTGCGCAAAAGCTAATTGAGGTTGGTGGCGGTCATGCTGACAAAAGGGTATGCTCCTTATTGTCAAGGAGGACTATATCATGAGTTTTGGAGAAAATCTGCAGACGATACGCAAGAAAAATCAGCTTTCACAGGAAGGGCTGGCCGAAATGCTGGGAGTCAGCAGGCAGGCCGTGTCAAAATGGGAGCTCGGAGACGGGTATCCCGAGGTCGATAAGCTTCTGCTTCTGTCAAAAAAACTGAACGTTTCGCTGGACAGCCTGCTGGGCGCGGAAAACACGGCGGCTTTGTCAGCGAGCGATAAGCCTTCGGGTATGATAAGGATACTTTCGCCTCATGAAGGGGTGATAGTCAACGCGTCAAGAGTGACCCGTTCCCAGCAGTTCAAAGGCGGAATAAACAGTCCCAAATTCGCCCTGTTCGCTTCCGACGGAAACGATATGTCGTTTTGGGGCGCGCAGAATACCTTCCTCGGCTGGTACAGAGATCTTGAAAGCGTGACAAGGGAGATCGCCGAAATACAGGCGGCGCTGGACGCAGGGGCCGCTTCCTATACCCTGCAGTACAGCGTAAAGTGCAAAAATAACCTGCTCAGGACGATAGAAGAGTGATCCGCCGGAGCCTACTCAGCCCTGAAAGAAGCCCTGGCTGAGCGTTATCCCGACGACAGAGAGACATATACCGCGATGAAGAGCGGGTTTATAAACGAAATACTTGAAAAAGCCCGCGTCTGGCGGGGGGAATGAGATCTAAATATCTATCTCAAACAGCTGATTCGCTTTTCCGGTCACGGGCACGAAGTCGGCGATCTTCCTGAAGCCGTACTTTTCATAAAGCCCGCGGTGCTCGCTCTTAAGGTAGACCTTACTGTATCCCAGCTCCTTCGCGTACCGCAGGGCAGCCTCGACCAGCTTCTGCGATATATGCTGCCCCCTGCAGCCCTCGTCGACGAAGACCATATTTAAAAAAGGATGGAAGTCGAATTCCTTCGGGACGGTACCCTTGTGCTCGAAAACGCAAAAGCCGACGACTTCCCCGTCCCGGACGGCGGCGAAGACCCGCTCCCAGTCCCTGAAGTCGCCTGCCTTCATCCTTTCGGCCAGGCGCCTGCCCGGAGCCCAGGAGCACTTTTCAGCGAACAGTATGGTGCTGTTCCACAGATCCTGTTCTTTATTCAGCATTTCGATCTTCATATGCGGCCTCCGATCGCAGTATGAAAGGACCTGCGAAAAGCAGGCCCTTTTTAAGTGTTTTCAGCTTTATTCCTTCACTGTAAGTTCCAGAACATCGGGCCTTGCGTAGTGGCCTACGGGGTCGTGCTCCATGCGGCTGGCGGCGGGAAGGCTCATGTCCAGCTCGGCGTAAATGACGGTCTCTTCGTCCCAGACGGGTCCGGCTATTATATGGCCGAAGGGGTCCACCACGCTGCTTCCGCCGCGGCAGACCATATCGGGAAGCTTCTCAAGATCCTTGTATTCGTTAAGATC
>JAFRWQ010000066.1 GCA_017437925.1 Bacillota bacterium | reverse complement strand
TGAGCTTGAGGGCGAAGGTCCGGTAAAGGTGGTGGCAAGAGTTGAAGAGTGAGTACATCTGCATAGTCTGTCCCAACGGCTGCGAGCTCAGCGTCGAGTACGAGGGCGAGACCATGATAAGCTGCGAGGGAAACCTGTGCAGGAGAGGCTATAACTACGCTTTGAGCATGATTACCGATCCCATGCGCTCGGTGACCTCGTCGGCCGCCGTAAAGGGCGGGGAAATGCCCCTGGTGAGCGTCAGGACCTCAAGCCCGGTCCCCAAAAGAATGATCTTTGACGTGATGAAGGAGATCAGGGGCCTTGAGCTCGAGGCCCCGGTGGAGTCGGGCTCCGTCCTCATCGAAAACGTGCTGGGCCTGGGAGCTGACATCATAGCGACCAGAAGCGTTGATGCGAAAAAACAGGGCAGGTAAGACCCTGCCCCGAGCGGGGGCCGTCCGGCCCCCTTTTTTTGTGCGCTTAAGCCTGAATGTTAAAATTTAAAATCCTTCAGGGCTCTTCTCCTTTCGGGAAGGGTCCTGAAGAAGGCTATGGACTGCTCCGCCAGCAGCCTGTGTCCCGCCGCGTTGGGATGCAGTCCGTCAATGAAATACCTTTTGTTTATGGCGTCCACCCCGGGATGAAGGCCCGAGCGGGCGTAGAGGTCCAGCACAGGCAGGCTGTAGAACTCGGCGGCCTCCCTGATCGCGTTAACATAGTCGGCAAAGGGGAAGGTCCTGTAAAAAGTGCCGCCGGGACTCACCGGCGACTCCTCGCAGATGCGGCGGAGGGGCGTATATACAACAATGAAAGATTCGGGATAGCGTTCGATCAGGCCGCTGTAAAGATAGTGGAGGGCTCCGTAGAAGGAGTCGGGCTCCCTGTCCCTCATGTTGCCCAGGCGGGCGTCCCCGTGACCGAAATCGTTGGTCCCTGCGAAGACCACCACAAGGTCCGCATCCTCGTCCATCTTGTCGAACCTTCCGCAGAGGTCCTGATCCCACTTGGCCTCGGCCGAAGGTATCCTCTGGCGGGCTATCCTGGTCCCGCCTATGCCGTAGTTGCGGCAGACGGCGCCGGTCATCTTTTCGATGAGGCTCACGAAGCATTCTTCGGGCTTTACCCCGTGGCCTTCCGTTATGCTGTCTCCTATAAAGTTTATTTTCGCTCCTTTAAGTTCCATGATATGACCTCCGATGGCTTTTTATTAATTATGCTACTTTTTGCCGCGCGGCGGAAGACAAAGTGCCCGTAAACCCGCGCGCAAAAGGGTATTTTTCTCAAAGCGTTAAAATGCTTGCATTTCCCGCGTTCCCGTGGTATTATGCTTCGCACGCTTATGTTGAGAACGGAGAACCATATGGAGACCGAATTAAAATACAGCATCCCCGACAGAGAAACAGCCGACGCCGTATGGGACGGGGCTTTCATGTCCCCCTACGCTGATAATTCCACGGCTGAGAAGGTCGTAATGAAGGCGGTGTACTTCGATACCGAAGACAGAGTGCTTTCAAAGAACAATGTGGCAGTCAGAGTGAGAGCCGAGGGCGATATCTCCTTCGCCACCCTCAAGTGGGGCGGAAAGAGCGAGAACGGCCTTCACGAGAGGGGAGAGATCAATGTCCCCGTACAGGGCGAAGAGATCTTCATACAGCCTCCCGTCGACATGTTCAGGGAGAGCGAGGACGGAAGGCGCCTGATGGAGCTGGTGGGAGACCGCAGCTTCGTCAATCTGCTCGAGACCCGCTTCCTGCGCCGCCGCATGAAGCTCCGCTACGGAGAGAGCACCATGGAGATGGCTCTCGATACCGGCAGCATCATAACCGACGCCGGAGCGGCCCCCATACTTGAGCTTGAGCTGGAGCTTTACCTGGGCGAGGTCGAAGACCTGCTGGCCCTGGGCAGCCTCATAAAGGAAAAGTACGGCCTTGAGCCCGAAAACAGTTCCAAGCTCGCCAGGGGACTCGCCATGCTGGCACTTGAAGAATAGAAGATTCTGTGATATTATAAATAATTGCGTGAATAAGGCAATACAGGAGGATATTATGACTGCCGAATTAGTTAGCAAGGAAAACAACGTAGTGAAGTTCAAACTGGTCTTCACCGGCGAGGAATTCGACGCCGAGACCAACAAGGTCTACATGCAGCAGAGGGGAAGCATCACCGTTCCCGGTTTCCGCAAGGGCAAGGCTCCCCGCAGCATCATCGAGAAGAGATACGGAGAGGGAGTCTTCTTCTCCGACGCCATAGATAACCTGATCAATGACGCCTATCCCAAGGCTCTGGACGAGCTGGACATCGATCCCGTAAGCAGGCCTTCCGTCGATTTCGAGGAAGAAAAGATCGAAAAGGGCAAGGGCTTTACCGCCGTCGTGAGCGTTACCGTCGCTCCCGCCGTGGTCCCCAAGGACTATTTCGGCATCGAAGCCGAGAGAAGGATCAGGAAGATCGGCGAGATGGACGTCGACATGAAGCTTGCCGAAGAGCAGCGCAAGAACTCCAGGCTCGTGGTCTCCGATAAGGCCGCAGCCCTGGGCGACACCGTGATCCTTGACTATGCCGGCTTTGTGGGCGAAGAGCAGTTTGAGGGCGGCACCGCCGAGAACCAGACCCTTAAGCTGGGCTCCGGCTCCTTCATCCCCGGTTTTGAGGACCAGCTGGTAGGCGTAAGCGCCGGCGAGAAGAAGGACGTCAACGTGACCTTCCCCGAGAAATACCACGCCGAGAACCTCGCGGGCAAGGACGCCGTCTTCCACTGCACCGTGCACGAAGTGAAGACCGAGGAAGTGCCCGAGCTCAACGACGACTTCGCCAAGGACTACAGCGAGTTCGAGACCCTCGAGGAATTCAAGGCCGACATAAAGAAGAAGCTTGAAGAGAACGCGAAGGACGCCGCCGAGTATGACGGAAAGAACGCCGTCGTAGCGAAGCTTCTTGAGCTCAACCCCTTCGACATTCCCCAGGTCATGATCGACAACGAGGCCGAGAACATGCTCGAAGAGATGAAGCAGAACATGCAGGCGCAGGGCGTCACCATGGAGATGTACACCCAGATCCTTGGCAAGACCGAGGACGACCTGAAGAACGACATGAAGGCCGACGCCGAGAAGAGGGTCAAGACCTCTCTGCTGATCAAGGCCATAGCCGACGCCGAGAATGTGGAGGCCACCGAGGAAGAGGTCGAAAAAGAGCTCAGTTCCATGGCCGAGATGTACGGCATGCCGCTTGAAGACCTCAGGAAGTACCTGACCGGCCAGATGAGCGGAGTAAAACAGGACATCAGAAGCAGAAAGGTCGTCGACATGCTCTACGACAAGGCTGTCTTCACCGATGTCGAGGACGCTCCCGCGGCCGCAGCCGGAGAAGAAAAAGAGAACACTGAAGAAACTTCCGAGCAGTAATACTACCCATAGAAGTTTATTTCTCGGCGGAACATATCCATGTTCCGCCGTAGTTTTAATTGAAAAAGGAGTGCTATAATGAATCTTGTTCCCATGGTCATCGAGCAGACCGCCAGAGGCGAGCGGTCCTACGACATATATTCCAGACTTCTCAAGGACAGGATCATCTTCCTTGAAGGCGAGATCAACGACATGAGC
>JAFRWQ010000065.1 GCA_017437925.1 Bacillota bacterium | reverse complement strand
TTGAAGAGGTTGCAGACGTGCTCGTGTGCAGCTCTCTCCTGGTCAAAGTACATTCTGCGTCTTCCCATGGCTTCGTCGACGTCTACGAGGGCTCCGTCGAAATCGGGTCCGTCGACGCAGGCGAACTTGGTCTCGCCGCCGACGGTGAGTCTGCAGCAGCCGCACATGCCGGTCCCGTCGATCATGATGGGGGCCATGCTGACTACGGTCTTGACGCCGAAGGCCTGGGCGGTCTTGCATACGAACTTCATCATGATCATGGGTCCGATGGTGATGACTTCGTCGTACTGCTCGCCGGATTCCAGAAGCTCCTGAAGTCCTACGGTGACCATACCGGGCTTGCCGTAGCTGCCGTCGTCGGTCATGATGACCAGCTTGTCGCTGCAGGCCTTGAACTCCTCTTCAAGGATGATGATGTCCTTGTTTCTGAAGCCTACGATGACGTGGGTCTCGGTGCCCTGGTCGTGAAGAGCCTTGGCGATGGGGTAGGCTATGGCATTTCCGACGTCTCCGCCCACTACGCAGACCTTCTTTAAGCCTTCGAGCTCGGTCGGTTTGCCGAGGGGACCTACGAAGTCCTGGATGTATTCGCCTTCATAAACATGATTCAGCTTTTCGGTAGTGGCTCCGAGGATCTGGAAGATGATGGTGACGGTGCCTTTTTCCTTGTCGGTGCCGGCGATGGTGAAGGGGACTCTTTCACCTTCTTCATCTACCCTGAGGATGATGAACTGGCCCGGCTTGGCCTTCTTTGCTACGAAGGGGGCCTCGATCTCTATCCTGGTGACGGAAGGGTTAAGGGGCTCTCTTCTTACGATCTTGTACATTATTATCCTCCTTAATTCATTTCGGTATGAAATGACATATACATACAAAAATAATAATACTACTTAAGGCTTTGGAAATAAAGAACCTTTTTAATTTAGTTTACTTATTGACGGTTTTGGCAGTCGTCTGCGGAGAAGGTACAGAGCCGTGGTATAGAATCATCGAAAAATATGGAATATTATGGAATTGCGTATTGACAAATGGTAAATAATGGGTATAATAAAGGTAAATTATGACAGATATGGAGGGTGCTATGAAAACAAAGACGATTATAGGTCTTTTGATCGCGGCCTTGAGCCTTGCGGGCATGGCTGCCTGGGAGCTTTCGCTGAGAGAAAGGTTTACCACGGTGGAAGTCCTTGCCGCGGCGGCTGATATCCCCAAAGGCAGCGAGATAAGTCCCGATATGCTTAAAACAGTGAGGATAGGGGCGGATTCCGAGCCCTCGGGGGCTCTTGGCTATGCCGCCGCAGCGCAGATCAGCGGAAAAAAGGCCCTGATCGATATATGCGAGGGAGAACCGCTTCTCAGCTCTTTTTTCGGCGAAAAGAACAGCGTCCTTGACGGCGGGCTGTCGATCTATTCCCTGCCGGCGTCGTGGATATATTCCAGGCCTGCGGGGCTCAGGGCCGGGGACAGGGTCGCGGTCTACGCTCTTCCCGAGAAGGAAAAGCTGGGAAGCTATGAGATAGCGTTCGTGAGGGACAGCGGGGAGCTTGCGGTACTGGGCGACGAAAAGGACAGCAGCGACATGCTGTCAAGGAACAGCGCGGGCGGGGTGATCTCATCGGTCGAGATAATATGCAGGGCGGAGGATTACTTCGCGATCTATGACAGGAGCCTGGGAGGGGCATATCCGATGGTATTTGAAGATGAAGGAGACATGTACGAAGCAAATGAGGACAGCATGAGCCCCGAGGCTTCTCAGAGCGGGGCTTCGGACGGCTGGTATTACCGCGATGAGCGGGATGAAGAGCCGAAGCCCTTCATATTGCTGGTCCCGGAGGTCTGATATGGGAAGGATAGCGGCGTTCCACGGGACCGATCATAAAGCAGGCTGCAGCATGATCGCGCTGTGCGCTGCCGAGGACGCTCTCGGTATGGATCCCTCGGCAAAAGTGCTGCTGCTCAAGACCTGCGGCTTCCCGGACGAAAGCCCCGAAGCTTCGCAGGGCAGCAGGGAGGATATGGGCAGACTGCTCCCGTATATTAAGAGCGGCCGCTTTGACATCGGCGAGATAAAGGAAAGAGCGAGAGCGGAAAGCGGGCTGTACTATATAAAAGCTCCCCTGGAGCCGGAGCTGTGTCAGTACTTTGATCCGAAGAGCTCCGGGGCGTTTCTTAAGGCGCTGAAAGAAAGCT
>JAFRWQ010000064.1 GCA_017437925.1 Bacillota bacterium | reverse complement strand
GGAATATGCAAGTAAAATTTTATTAAATATTCACATTGTTTCAAACGGTTTTTCCGCAGTCCGAAAGGGGGCTTTTGCCGTGGAAATCACGCTTAAAAAGTGATAATATTAATTAAATGATATCTCAGGAACGCGAGGAACGCAATGGACAGTTTCAAGAACGTTTTTTCCCTTGAGGGCAGGACCGCCCTCGTAGTCGGAGGAGGAGGCCTCGGCCTTCCCATAGCCCAGGCTCTTGCCGAAAACGGGGCAGACCTCATTGTCGCCAGTCCCCACCGCCCCAAGGAGTGGATAGAGGAAGTATGCCGCAATGAAGGCAGGACTTTCGCTTACCTTGAGGTGGACCTGCTGTCTGAAGAGAGCATAGTTTCAATGGTAAAGAAAGCTAAGGAAGTCACAGGACGCATAGACATCCTGGTAAACGCCGCGGGAATCAACAAGCTCATAAAGGCCGAAGAATACGACAGCGCCTCATGGGACAAAGTCCTCGACATCAATCTCAGGGGAGTATTCATAACCTGCCGCGAGGTCGGAAAGATTATGATAGAGCAGAATTACGGGCGCATTCTTTCGATCTCATCGGCCAAATCGCTCATAGGCACCGATTACGATTACACCGCCTACTGCGCCTCCAAGGCAGCCCTCAACATGTACTCGAAGCAGCTCTGCTGCGAGTGGGGCAGGTACGGGATCACCGTAAACACCATAGCTCCCACCTTTACGAGGACTCCCATCAACTCCTTCCAGCTGGACGACCCGGTATTTTACGGCAAGCTGGTCGACAGGATACCCCGCGGCCGCATATGCACCACAAAGGACCTGGGCTGCGCCGCGGTATTCCTCTGCAGCGACGCCGCCGAGTTCATCTCGGGCCAGGTCTTGAGCGTTGACGGCGGGCTCACCGCGAAGCAATAGGTGCCCGCTATGAGTACAAATATAATGATCGGCTGCTGCACCGGCATTGAAAATTACGATCTTCTGGTCAGCTGCGGATACGAGTCCATTTGCCTTTCTGCTGCTAAGCTTTATGAGATAAGCGGCGAGGAGTTCGATGAGTATAAGAAAAAGATCTCTGAAGGCACTTTGAAGCTTTACGATCTTAACGGTTTTTATAAACCGGGCATCTTTCTCAACGGTCCTTTCTTTAACGAAGAAAAACTGGCCGGATACACCGAAAAGATCTGCGAAAGGGGTCAGGCTCTGGGCTGCAGGTACCTAGGGATAGGAGCCCCCAAGGCGAGAAATGTCGGTAAAGACGACGATCCCGCTCAGATGCTCTCCCGGTTCAAGGATTCGCTTAGGCTGCTCTGCGGCATCGCGTCCCGCTATGACATGGAGATACTCCTGGAATCGGTCTGCACCGCGGAATGCAACCTGGTCACCACGGTCAGGAAAGCCTTTGAGATCGTTAAGGAGCTGGATCTTTCCAACCTCGGTCTGGTCTACGACATATATCACGACCGCTACGAAGGCGAGAATCTCGATATAATAGACGAAGCGGCTGAGTATATTAAGACCGTCCACATCGCCGAAGACCTGGAAGGCAAAAGGATCTATCTCAAAGAGGAATATTCGGACGTCTATGCCGAATATTGGAAGAGACTCGAAAGGGCCGGTTACCGCGGAGAATTCAGCCTCGAATGCTTTGTCGGAGACCCCGTGAGCGGCATAAAGGACAGTTATAAAATACTAAAGAGCATAAAGGAGCAAATCGAATGAAAGCAGTATACATGAAGGAGCCCTGGTCCATAGAAGTAAAGGACATAGAGCAGCGTCCGCCTGAAAAGAACGAAGCGCTGATCCGCATAAAAGCAGCGGGCATTTGCGGCAGCGACATCGGCGCATTCAGGGGAACCAACGGCCTGGTCTCTTACCCCAGGATCATAGGCCACGAGCTGGCGGGTGAAGTCATCAGCGTCCCGGAATACAATCCAAAAGGCTTAAAGCCGGGCGACAAGGTAGTGGCAGACCCCTATCTATACTGCGGAAAGTGCTATCCCTGCTCCATAGGAAGGACCAACTGCTGCAACGACCTGCATGTTCTGGGAGTCCACGTGGACGGCGGCATGGCCGAGACCTTCGCTCATCCGGCCGATATGCTCGTTAAGGTCCCCGAAGACATGAGCTGGGAGATGATGGCCTGCGCCGAGCCTCTCACCATAGCCCTTCACGGCGTCCACAGGCTGGGCCTTAAGGCCGGCGAACACATAGCGATAAGCGGAGCCGGCACCATAGGCCTGCTGACGGCCCTCGCCGCCATAGCTTACGGAGCCGAGCCCATACTCATCGATCTGGTGAAGGAAAGGCTCGATTTCGCCAAGAGCCTGGGCGTCAAATACACGATAGATCTTAACACGGACGATCTCCTCGGAAAGATCAAAGAGTTTACAAACGGCCGCCTCTGCGAATGCGTCATGGAAGCATCGGGAGCCAATTCCGCCATCAGGTCTTCCCTCGACATAGTCTGCCACGCGGGCAGGGTCGTTTTCACCGGCTGGCCCAGCAAAGAGACCCTGATCCCCACCGACATGATCACCAGGAAGGAGATCGACATCAGAGGAGCCAGGACCTCGGCAGGCGAGTTCGAAGAGGCCATAGACCTCATATATAACCATAAAATACCTATGGAAAAGGTAGTCACAAAGGTCGTAAGCGTCGACGAAGCTCCCGACACAGTAAGAGCGATAGAGGCTCATCCCGCCGATTACCTCAAGGTCATAGTAAAGTTTTAGGTGGTGAAAATGTATCCGGTCATAAAGAATGGTTTTAAATACGCGGTCGCATGTCCCACCAGCATGGGCGTAAGGATCACTCCCGTGGACCGCATGTCGGTGAGCAATTCCAACATGTTCTACCTGCAGTCCACCAGCGCCGAGACCAACGTGCTCAACGTTTCATCTTCTCTCGGCTATCAGTGCCTTGCTCTGACCCGCTTCGTCAAGGGCAGTCCCATTGCCCAGTTCATCAAAAGGGAGCTGCGCAAGAGGAACATTGCCTACGAAGGCGCGGAAGAGGCTCCCGACGGGCCCTGGGGCGTCAGGCATCAGTTCAACATCGCGGACTCCGGTTTCGGCCTGAGAGCCGCCAGAGTATGGAACGACAGGGCCGGCGAGGTGGGAAGGAACCTTTGCGCTGAGGATTTCGACCTTCCGAGGATATTCGGAGAAGAAGGAGTCGCAGTGCTTCACATCTCGGGCCTCATTGCCGCCATGAGCCCGGGAACCACCGAGTGCTGCCTCAGGCTTGCGAAGACCGCCCGCGAATACGGCACTCTTGTATCCTTCGATCTCAATTACAGGGCGTCTTTCTGGAAGGGCAGAGAAGAAGAGCTGAGAGAAGCCTTCACCGCCATAGCATCCTGCGCCGACATACTGGTGGGCAACGAGGAGGATTTCCAGCTCTGCCTGGGCTTTAAGGGCCCCGAAGCAGGAGGAAAAGACCTCGACTCCAAGATCGAAAGCTTTAAGTCCATGATAAACGAAGTCAGGGCAAAGTTCCCTCAGGCCGGAGTCTTCGCAACGACCTTAAGAGAGGTAATATCGGCAAACCTGAACAACTGGGGCGCTGTGATCTTCGCGGGAGACGAGTGGTACGTTGAAGAGCCCCGTCCCATAGACATACTGGACAGGATAGGGGGAGGCGACGGCTTCACCGGAGGCCTGATCTATGCGATAGTAACGGGGAAGGAGCCCGAAGACTGGATAAAGTTCGCCTGGGCCGCCGGAGCCATGGCTGCGGGATCCCTCAACGACTACGCGGAGCCCGAAGATGAAAAGCAGCTGCTCGATATATACGCGGGCAACGCAAGAGTCCAGAGATAAACGGAAGGGGGAAAGCATGAAAAAAGCAGACTTGGGCCTCATAGGCCTTGCCGTCATGGGCGAGAACCTGGTCCTCAACATGGAGTCCAAAGGCTTCACCGTCGCAGTCTATAACAGGACTGCAAGCAAGGTCGAAAACTTCGTAAATGGTAGGGCAGCAGGCAAAAACATCAAGGGCTGCGCGAGCCTTGAAGAGCTGGTTGAAAGCCTTGATAAGCCACGCAAGGTCTTTATAATGGTCAAGGCCGGTGAGGCTGTCGACCAGATAATTGAAAAGCTTTTAAGCATTCTGGAACCCGGCGACGTTATCATCGACGGGGGCAACTCCAGGTATACCGACACCATGAGAAGGACCGCCTGCGTCGAATCCAAAGGACTTCT
>JAFRWQ010000063.1 GCA_017437925.1 Bacillota bacterium | reverse complement strand
GCTGTCTTGGCGGCGTGGAAGACCTCGTTTCCCGTCCTTCCGAACTGCATCTCAAGGCCTGTGAGATCGGAGAACCTGCGGCCCTGCCTGAAGCCATCCATAATGCCCTTTGGAGCCTCGGTCTCTCCGGGCTTTAAGACGTAGGCCAGTCTCTGGTGGTCGGTCGCGAGACCCAGATACCTTATGCCCGCATCATAGTGGAGCAGGTCGCCATGGCGTATTACGCCGGTCAGCATGCCGCCCTTCTCCCCGCAGCGCTGGAAATTCACCGCCGTACGGAAGCCCTGGGGAAGGCCTCTCTTGTTGAACTCCTCCACGACCCACCATTCAACGTCGTCGGTGGTGGTGATGCCGGGGACTATGACCTCCCTTGAAAAGGCCCTGTTCATGACCTGGGTGGTGACCTCGTACACCGAAGGATACATGGCCATCTCCTCGTCCGTCCTGGTCTCTATCCAGCGAACGGCCAGCTCGTCGGCGCAGACCAGCCTTTCCGAGAGGGGGCCCAGCTCCTTTACGAGCCTGTCGTGCAGAGCCGCGCTAAGCCCTGAAGCCAGAGGGCTTAAGGGAGAGGTGTTTATGCCTATGGTCTTCGGGTCCTTTTCCTTTATGAAATCGACGATCTGCTGCCACTGGAGGCTGTTGTCGAACTCCAGCTGCCTGTAGAAGCGTCCCAGGAACCTGTTGGGCTTGTTTATGCTGTACCTGCCGTAACTGCCGTCCTTTTCCTTTACCACGGCGAGGCAGGTCATCCTGCTGGCGTTCTCAACGATCGAGGGCACCAGGCTGAAGAATACGGGGTCCTCGTTGTATTCTCCCGCCAGGATGAGCCACATGTCTATCCCGCTCTCTTCCATTATCTCCGGGAGCAGGGTCTCGAGCCTTTTGAGCTTGATCTCATCGCAGATCTCGTGCTGTTTTCTTACCGGAAGGGTCTCAATATCGCAGTTTTTCATCGCAGCCTCCTGTTTGTCTTTAACGTTCGGACCGTTTTAGCGCTCAGATCAGACCCGCAGGCCGAATCTTTATTCTTCCTCATCCTCCGCCTTCTGGGGATGCTCCTTTACCAGAAGCTCGGTGACTCTCATGCCGTCGACCTCCTTTACGGTAAGGGTAAGGTTCCTGAAATCGAAGGAATCGCCGGGCTTGGGGTAGCCGCCCAGCATCTCGATGGCCCAGCCGCCCAGGGTAGCGTTGTCGTCCTCGAAATCCCTGTCGTCCATGTCCATCTCGGAGAAGAAATCATATATCCTCATGGAGCCGTCCACCTCGAACTCGTTCTCGGAAAGCTCCACGAACTCCTCGTCTATGACGTCCTTTTCGTCCCAGATCTCGCCCACCAGCTGCTCCATCACGTCTTCCATGGTCAGCATGCCCATGATGCCGCCGTACTCGTCGGTGACGAAGACCAGGTGGCACTTGGTCTTCTTCATGAGCTCAAGGACGTCGGGTATGGGCATGGTCTTGTGGACGAAGCGGGGCTTCATCATGAGGGCGTTGAGGTCGAGGGGACCGCCTTTGAGCATCTGCCTGTAGCACTGGGTGGTCAGGACGAAGCCCAGCATGTGGTCGGGGGTGCCTTTGTACACCGGTATGCGGGAATAGGGGCAGTCCAGTATGATCTTTCTGATCTTCTCGTCGCTGTCCTCTATGTCTATGCATATCATGTCGACTCTGGGAGTTATGATCTCGTAGGCCAGGCAGTCGTCGAAATCCAGGGCGCTCTGCAGAAGGTCGTGAGTGTCCTCGTCCACCACGCCCTCGTCTTCCGCTGTATCGAGCATGGTCTCAAGATCGTCTTCGGTCACCACATCGTCGGTCTCGCTGTCCTCCCAGAGCTTTGAGAGGGCGCCGAGCATGAGGCCCACCAGCCAGACCAGGGGCTTTGTGATCAACATGAAGGCCTTTAGGGGCAGGGCTACACGGGATGCGAAGCGCTCCGGGTCACGGGCCGCTGCGATCTTTGGAGTGATCTCGCCGAAGATGACTATGATCACGGTCATTATCAGGGTCGCGGCTCCCGCTCCTCTGTCCCCCATGAGGGAGATGGCGATGACGGTGGCAACGGCGGATGACCCTATGTTGACCAGGTTGTTTCCTATGAGTATGGAGACCAGTGCGTCGTCGTAATTGCTGAAGATCTCGTAGGCGCTCCTGCTGACGGGGCCCGGCTTTTCCTCAGCCCTCTTTCGCAGCTTGATCTCGCTGGAGGAGGCGAAGGATATCTCGGAGCCCGAGAAGAAGGCGCTTAAGAATATGAGGAAGACTATGGCGATATAGGGCAGCATTAGAAGTCACCCCCCGTCTCTTCCTCGTCGTAGATCTCTCCGACCAGCTCTTCGAGTATATCCTCGACGGTGACCATCCCCAGGACCTTACCGCTCTCGTCTCTTACGATGGCCATGTGGCAGCGCCTGCCGCTCATGTAATCCAGGAGCTCGTCTATGGGCATGCCGGGCTTTACGTACTGGACCTTATCTAGAAGGCTCCTCAGCTTTATGATCTGCCTGCCCGAAAGCTTCCGGCGCAGGTAATTCCTTATCTGCAGTATGCCTATTATGCTTCCGTCGGAGGCGATAACGGGAAGCCTCGAGTATTCGCCTTCCTTTATGATATCGAGTATCCTGTCCTCTTTCATGCCCTCTTTTATGACCTCCACGCTGTCCCAGGGCTGCATCACGTCGGCAGCGGTGGTCACGGTGAATTCCAGGGCGGACTGGACCAGCTCGGTGGTATCTTCGTCTATCTCGTCCTCTTCGTCTATGTTTTCTATGACGTCAAAAAGCTCCTCCTCGGTGACCGTGGGCTCGTCTTCGGGAGGCGCGCCGAATACGGCGGTCACCAGCCTGCTTACCCCTGAAAAGAGGAAGGTCACGGGAGTGAGTAATTTCATGCAAAATATCAGCGAGGGGGCAAGCCTGGGAGCCAGCCTCTCGTTGCAGGATTTGGCGTAGGATTTGGGTATCATCTCGGCGGCGATGAAGACCGTAAACGCGGTGACAAAGGTCGACGCGGTCACGGCAGCGTTGCCCCAGAGCTTGGAAGCTACAAGGGTCGCGACTGCCGAGCACGAAATGTGCATGATGTTGTTGCCTATGAGCAGGGTCGTCAGCGCCTTTTCGAAATTATCGAGAATATAAAGGACCTTCCGGGCCCTCTCGTCCCCGTCGTCCGCGTCCGATATCATGCGGATGCGGTTTACAGACGCGAAGGCCGTCTCGCAGGCCGCGAAATAGGCGCCTCCGAGCAGAAGTAAGAATATTAATAAACAGTATCGGGGAACAGCGGATAATCCACCATCGTCCATCAGGACTATTAACCTCCTTGGGTCTTGACTGTTCGCAATCACAAATAATAAATATATATAATCCGGGGCCTGGTGTCAAGCCCCGGACTGTATAGGCGTATCTGATGCGGGTCCGGCGGGAGCAGAGCATGGTGCTCCCGCAAAGGACAGATCAAAGTCCTTTATGCGCTTCGCCTTACTGCAGAAGCAGCAGGCAGAAGACCAGCGTGAACAGCGCTACCGTTTCGATAATACCGATAACGATGAAGAAGTTTGCCGTACCTTTGCCGGTCTCGCCGAGGGCGTCGGCCGATGCGGCTGCGACTTTGCCCTGGAAGAAGGCCGAAAGGCCGATCGCAAGACCTCCGAAAAGACCCGCGAACATGGCCAGGGTCGGGTTGGCTCCGGCAGCGACGGCGTTCCTTATAAAGTTCATGAGCAGGAAGCCGTAGATCGTCTGGGTAAGGGGAGCTCCCGAGAAGGCGACCATGATGAAGGGCGCCGGCTTGCCGTTGGCATAGCATTTTTTCCAGGCTCCTACGGAAGACTGGGCTGCGAATCCCGCTCCGAAAGCCGATCCCATAGCGGAAAGTCCGAGAGCAGCGGCCATTCCGATAAATTCAGTACTCATCATAACAATCGATCTCCTTTACAACTTTTACTTCTTGATCTTATCGAATTTCTTAAACGGAGCGTATGCCGTTCCGGACCACTCCATGTTCAGCTGTCCGGAGAACTCCAGCAGGTTGAGCCTTACGCCGTGTACGACTACCGACAGGAATCCCATCACTATATTCAGCACATGCCCGATGATCATAATTACGGCGCCCGCTATCACCAGAGGTCCCTTAAAGCCCGAAGCCATGTTGTTGAAGCTCTGGGCTATGGCAAGGGAGGCCATTCCTACGGCGAACAGGCGTATGTAGCTCATGATGTTTCCGAAGGCGCTTATGGTATTGAGGAAGACGGTGAAAGAGTTGCCCAGGCCCGATTTGAGGCCCGACTTGAAGCTCTTTCCCGGCTCCATCCCTCCGAAGGTCACCACCAGCAGGAAGCCTGTGAGAACGACCACCGCCACCGGCTTCAGGTCGACCGACTCGCCGATGACAAGGAAGAGGACCACGAAGTACAGGGCGCATATGGAGCAGAGCCAGCCCAGGTCCGCGACCCAGCTTAAGTCTTTCTGACCTATCTTCTTTCGTATGTTCATCACGCAGGCCAGGGCCAGCTGGACCGTGCCTATGATGAAGCAGAACTTCATTATGCTGTTCTGCTGGGTCGACGTCGAGACTCCGAAATATTCGGGGTAGTTGGCGAACGAGGGTATCACCAGGCTCTTAAGGAAGGGTATCTTCATTGCCCCCTCCAGGCCGAACCAGGTCCCCGTCAGCGCTCCCCATATCACCGTCCCGACGGACAGGACATACAAGAGCAGCACCGCGTTGTTGACCGTCTTCGTCTTCACCGTGTAGGCTATCGCGCCTATCAGGAAGAGCATCCCGTAGCCCGCGTCGCCTATTATCATGGCGAAGAACAGAGTGAAGAAGCAGAGGAACCAGAAGGAGATGTCGTACTCCCTGTAGCCCGGCACCGTGCCCAGGATCTCGAAGATCGGGGTCATCAGCTTTGTCAGCTTGGTGTACCTGACCTTGGTCGGGACCTTTTCGTCGTCTTCCGCCGGGTCGTCTATGGCCCAGGCCCAGCCGTTTTCGGCGGCTGCTTTTTTAAAGGCCGGGACGTCATCTTCGGGGATGTAGCCCGTGAGCCAGACCAGGCCTTCTTCGGATCCGGTCGAATTGCTCACCGACGAATATTCCTCGTCGTTCTGGGTCTTCAGCATCTGGTCGTTGAAGCTGGAGAGGTATTTTGCGCTCCTTCTGAACACGTCCTCGCAGTCGGAGAGCTCCTTGTCGCAGAAGGCGATCTCTTCTTCCAGCTGGCCCAGCCCCTTTGGGGGAAGCGTAAACTCGGTCGCGGAATATCCGGCGGGCAGATCTCCTATGACCGCGATGGTGTCCATCTTTTCGACCGAAGCGAGCTTTATGTATTTAACGCTCTCGTCGGCGGCAAGCTCAGCCAGGGTCTTCTTATCGAGCCTGTAAAAGCGCAGGGGCACGCCCTCGCTCCTTAAGATCCTTATCTCTTTCGGATCGAAGTCTCCCCATTCGCGGAGCTTGTCCGCGGCGGTGATCGCGGCGGAGCGCCTTGCGGAGAGATC
>JAFRWQ010000006.1 GCA_017437925.1 Bacillota bacterium | reverse complement strand
TAAGAAAGGAGAGGGGGCTGGACTACGTGATCGAGATCGACGGAGGAGTGAACCTGAACAACGCCGCCGAAATAAAGGAAGCCGGCTGCGACATACTTGTCGCGGGCTCCGCCGTATTCGGCGCTCAGGACATTCCCGAGAGAGTCAGAGAGTTTCAGGCCATACTCAGATGAGCGAAAAGTACGGGAGCTATCTTAAGCGCATATTGCAGGTCTTTTTCGGGATCTTCCTCTGCGGCACCGGCTCATACATAGTGTCGAGGGCCTCGGCCATAGGCATAGGAGCCTGGGAGACCCTCAACGTGGGCATCAGGGCCCAGTTCGGCATACCCTTCGGCACCGCCAACATAATAGTCAGCTGCCTGGTCATCGCCATAGACCTCATCTGCAAAGGCAAGATAGGCATAGGCTCGCTCATCAACGGCATATGCATGGGCCTTTTCTGCAATCTCTGGGAGTTTCACATCAACATCGTCCCGGAGACCGATTCTCTCGCCCTCGGTATAGTCTACATCATCATAGCCTACGTCATCCAGCTCATCGGGACCGTATACTATATGTCGGCGGGCCTGGGCTGCGGCCCCAGGGATACCCTCGGCCTCATCGTGGGCTACAGGTTCCCCAAGGTCAAGATCAGCATAACCCGCTTCTTCCTCGATTTCTTCGCCCTCATGGCGGGAGTCCTGCTCGGCGCTCCCTTAGGCTTAGGCACCGTAGCAGCCCTGACCTTAAGGACCTTCATAATGCAGATAGTATTCGATCTCTTCAAGTTCGATCCGAGAAACGTCGTCCACGAAGACCTGATCGAGACATTCAAAAACCTCCAGGCTGATTAAAGCCGGGAGGCCTTTTGTTTTAAGGCTTATGCCGGAAACTTCATTTTGTTGAAGCCCAGCTCTTCGTCGAACTCGCGGTCGACCGTCCCGTCGATGATGTTTATCACCATCTCGCAGGTCATGCTGACCACGGCCCTGTTCAGATGGCCTCCGACGGTCTCTCCTCCGGGGCCGGCAGCCGTCATGTGCAGGTGGGTGTAGAACTCGCCGTTCATGGTGTTGATGGTGCCGGTGATGTTGGCGATCTCGAAGTCGCCCCTGAAGCTGCAGGGATAGTACTTCTTTTCGGCAGGGGAGAAGACTCCCACGGTGAAATCCCAGGTCGCTCCCAGGGCGCTGACCGAGGCCAGCTTTATGTCTTCGGCAAGGGCTATGGCTTTTACCTGCTCCAGTATCTCTTCGCCCCTGTCCATGCGGACTATGATCGTGTCATTAAAGCGTCTGTATTCCATGGTTACTCCTCACTCGTTACTCGTGCCTTGATATTGTTTGAAGGGGAGGGCTACGCTGCGGCAGGCCCCTTAAGCGTATGGCTGCTGATGAACAGCGGCGTCTCCGCTCTCATAATACATATTATATCAAAAAATGAAAAAACCGGGGAGACACAGCCCGGTTTTTCTGCGCATTTAACTTATGCGTTGGTGGGGACGGGTGAGATTTACTCTTCTGCCTTGGCCTTGTTGTAGGCCTTTGTCATCCTGCTGACCTTGCGGCTGGCAGTGTTCTTGTGGATAGTGCCCTTGGCTGCGGCCTGCATGAGCTTCTTCTCGGCAAGACCCAGCTTTTCCCTTGCGGTGGCCAGATCCTTTTCGTTGAGAGCCTTGTAGAAGTTCTTGATGATGGCCTTGAGGCTGTTCTTCACGCGTCTGTTGAAGACAGTCTTCTTGTTGATGACACTGATCCTTTTCTTTGCAGATTTGATATTCGCCATTAAAATTTAACCCCACTTTCTGCTAATATCGCAACAGCAAGTATACAGGCAAAGTCCTTGCAATGCAAGGACTTTTTTATTATTATATTTGAGTATTTGAACGGAGAAGGATCAATGAAAGATTACCAGAGCTTCATCAGGAATTTCAGCATAATCGCCCATATAGACCACGGCAAGTCGACCCTGGCCGACAGGCTTATCGAGAGCACCGGCACCGTCGCCCACCGCGACATGAGGGAGCAGTTCCTCGACAACATGGAGCTGGAGAGGGAGAGGGGCATAACCATTAAGCTCCAGACCACCCGCCTCATATACAACGCGAAGGACGGGAACGAGTACGTGCTCAACCTCATAGACACTCCGGGCCACGTGGACTTCAACTACGAGGTCTCAAGGAGCCTTGCCGCCTGCGAGGGGGCCGTGCTTGTGGTGGACGCTACCCAGGGCGTCGAGGCCCAGACCCTGGCCAACGTTTACCTTGCCATAGACGAGAACCTTGAGATAGTGCCTGTCATCAACAAGATAGACCTGGCTTCCGCCCGCCCTCAGGAGACCAAGGACGAGATAGAGGAGGTCATAGGCATAGAGGCCCAGGACGCTCCCGAGATCTCCGCCAAAGAGGGTATTAATATAGAAGACGTGCTTGAGGCCATAGTCGCCAAGGTCCCGGCTCCTGACGGGGATCCCGCGGCTCCTCTCAAAGCCCTGATCTTCGACTCCTACTACGACAACTACAAGGGCGTGGTCATATACACCCGCATAGTGGACGGTTCGGTAAAGGCCGGGGACCGCATCCTGCTGATGAACACCAAAAAGGAGTACGACGTCACCGAGGTCGGGATCAACTGCCCCTATCAGACCCCGGTCGCCGAGCTCTCGGCGGGCTCGGTGGGCTACATCTGCGCCAGCATCAAGCAGGTCAAGGACGCCAGGGTGGGCGACACCATAACCCTCGCCGAAAGGCCCGCAGCGGTCAAGCTGCCCGGCTACAAGAGGGTCCAGCCCATGGTCTACTGCGGCATTTACCCGACCCCCGACGAAAAGTACGAGAACGTCAAGGACTGCCTCGAAAAGCTCCAGGTCAACGACGCGGCCTTCCAGTTCGAGCCCGAGACCTCTCAGGCCCTGGGCTACGGCTTCCGCTGCGGATTTTTGGGCCTTCTGCACATGGAGATCATCGTCGAAAGGCTCGACAGGGAGTTCAACGTCGACATCATCACCACTTCGCCCAGCGTAATATACAAGATCGTCGAGCACGACGGCACGGAACGCTTCATAGAGAACCCCTCGAACCTGCCCAATCCCACCGAGTTCGACCACCTGGAGGAGCCCATGGTCAAGGCGACCATCATGACCCCCAACGAGTACGTCGGCTCCATCATGGCCCTCTGCCAGGACAGGCGGGGCACCATGGAGCACATGGAATACATAACTCAAAAGAGGGTGGCCCTTTACTACGACCTCCCTCTCAACGAAGTCATATACGATTTCTTCGACGCCCTGATGTCCAAGACCCGCGGCTACGCCTCCCTCGACTACGAGTTCGACCGCTACCAGTAGTCCAACCTGGTAAAGCTCGACATACTGCTGAACAAGGAGCAGGTGGACGCCTTCTCCATGATAGTCCACGAGTCCAAGGCCTACGCGAGGGGACGCTTCGTCTGTGAAAAGCTCAAGGAAGTCATACCCATGCACCAGTTCGAGATACCCATCCAGGCCTCCATCGGCCAGAAGG
>JAFRWQ010000005.1 GCA_017437925.1 Bacillota bacterium | reverse complement strand
CGAAAAGCCGAAGAGAGACGCCGCGAAGACGAAAAGCAGCATCAGCGAGATACCTGTCACTATGTCGGGGTTCATCATGGGGATGTTGGTGACGCTCATGACCGCGGCCTTGAGCCTCTGCGACCTCATGCGGTCTATGCCAACCGCCGCCAGAGTTCCCAGAACCGTTGAAATTGCAGCGGAAGACAGGGACAGGGTCAGGGTGTTCTTAAAGGCCTGCAGGGTCGCCGCGTCCTTGAACATCTCCCGGTACCAGCGCAAAGAGACCCCGGTCATGTGGGCCGTCGACTCTCCCCCGTTGAATGAGATCATTATCATGACCAGAAGAGGAGCGTACAAGAATCCGAAGAGGAGCACCAGATATACGCTCGAAAGCTTCTTCACAGCAGCTCACCCCCTTCCCCTTCGCCGAAGCGGTTCATTACCGCCATCGATATCAGTATGAGCACCATGAGGATGAGGGACAGGGCCGCGCCGAAGTGGTAGTTGACCGCGGTTCCGGTGAAGTAGCTCTCAATGGTGTCTCCGATGAGCTGGAAGGTGCCTCCGCCCAGCTTCTGTGAGATGTAGAAGGTGCTGACCGAGGGCACGAAGACCATGGTTATGCCCGAGATCACCCCGCCCAAAGAGAGGGGCCAGATGACCCTGGTAAAGGTCTGAAAGGGGCTGCAGCCAAGATCTGCCGCGGCTTCGATGAGCCTGTGGTCTATGCCCGCCATGACCGAATAAATTGGCAGTATCATGTAGGGCAAAAAGCAGAACACCATGCCTGTGATGACGGCGCCGGGTGTGTTGATCATATGGACGGGCCCGAGGCCCACGGCGGAAAGAAGCGTGTTGATAACGCCGGTGTCCTCCAGTATGGTCATCCACGAGTAGGTGGTGATGAGGAAGTTCATCCAAAGGGGCAGCATGATGAGAAGGATCGCCAGCTTCTGCGCCTTCTTCTTCATCCTGCTGAATATGTAGGCCGCTGGATAGGCGATGACGAAGCAGATGACGGTGGCGATCAGGGCCATGCAGAGGGAATTCACCAGTATCATCAGGTAGTTGCCCGCCCTGAGCCTGGTGATATTCTCCATGCTGAAGCTGCCCGAGGCGTCAGTGAAGGTGTAATAGACCACAAACACCATGGGCGCCAGTATGAACAGCGCCGACCATACTATGTGGGGAGCCGCGGCTGCCCTTTGCCAGATGCCCCGCTTCACCGCTCTTCCTCCTCTTCCCCGTTCTCGGAAAGCTGCTCCAGCTCATTGCTGTAGGAGCTGTAGTCTCCGAACATGTCGGAATACTCCGACTTTTTCATAACGTGTATGGCGTCGGGCTCGATGAATATGCCTATGCGGCTTCCCGCAGGGGCCAGATCGGTGGTCTGTATCATCCACTTGAAGCCGCCGATCTCGACTATGATCTCGTAGTGGACGCCCATGAAGGTGACTTCGGTGACGACGCCGGTAAGCATGCCCTTTTCGGGGCTCACCACGTCTACGTCCTCGGGTCTTACAACCACGTCCACAGGCTCGTCCTTTCCAAAGCCCTTGTCGACGCACTCAAAGCTCCTGCCTGCGAAGCGGACCTTAAAGTCTTCTTCCATCACGCCGTCAAGTATGTTGGATTCTCCTATGAAGTCGGCGACATAGGCGTTGGCCGGCTCGTTGTATATGTCAATGGGGGCGCCGATCTGCTGTATGACGCCCGCGTTCATCACGACCACGGTGTCGGACATCGAAAGGGCCTCCTCCTGGTCGTGGGTAACGTAGACGAAGCTTATGCCCGTCTTCTTTCTGATGTTCTTAAGCTCGATCTGCATGTCTTTTCTGAGCTTAAGGTCAAGGGCCCCCAGGGGCTCGTCAAGAAGCAGCACCCGGGGCTCCATTATGGGGGCTCTTGCTATCGCCACTCTCTGCTGCTGGCCGCCCGAAAGAGTCGAGACGTCGCGCCTCTCAAAGCCTTCCAGGTTCACCAGCCTCAGCATCTCCTTTACTTTTTGGGAAACTTCGGCGTCGCTGAGCTTCTTGAGCCTGAGGCCGAAGGCCACGTTCTCGTAGACGTTGAGATTGGGGAAGAGAGCGTACTTCTGAAAGACCGTGTTAACGTTCCTCCTGTAGGGGGGAAGGTCGTTTACCGGCTTTCCGTCGAAGAGCACCCTGCCCTTGTCGGGGGCCTCGAAGCCCGCGATGATGCGCAGGGTCGTGGTCTTGCCGCAGCCCGAAGGGCCAAGCAGGGTCACGAACTCGTCGTCCCTGATCTCCAGGTCCATGTCGGTCAGCACCTGCTCGCCGCCGAAGCTCTTGCATACGCCTTCAAGCTTTATTATGGTCTTTTTCTCCATTTAAGGGGTCTCCTCAGTGCTTGTGATCGATCTTATGTGTTCGAGGCAGGATATCATGTCCCGCGGAAGGGGCGCCTCTATCCTGAGCCTTTCGCCGCTCACCGGCTGGGTGAGCTCGAGGCTTTCTGCGTGGAGGGCCTGCCTGGGCATCCACTCGGGCGGGACGTCGTAGCCGTAGAGCTGTCCGTAGAGCTCGTCCCCCACCAGGGGATGGCCTATGTGGGTCATGTGGACCCTTATCTGGTGGGTCCTTCCGGTGTCCAGCTTGAGCCTTAAGAGACTGTAGCCGTCGAGCCTGCCGGTGGTGCCGGGCTCCGCGTAAAAGCGCTCCATGACCTTGTAATGGGTGACCGAGGGGTAGCCGAGCATGGTCACATGGCGCCTCGCCGCGTGGCTGGGGTCCTTGTCTATGGGTTCGTCCACCGTGCCGTCTTCTTCCACTATGCCGTGGACTACGGCGCAGTATATTTTGCTTACCCTGTCCGCCTGCATCTCGTCGCTTAAGAAATCCTGGGCGTGGGCGTTCTTCGCGACTATTATGAGGCCGCTGGTGTCGCGGTCGAGGCGGTTCACGAAGCGTATCTTGAAGTTCTCTCCCCTGTCTTCGAGAAGCTTCGCCAGGGCGTTGGCCAGGGTTCCGCTCTGATAGTTCTTGGTGGGGTGGACGACTATTCCGGGCTGCTTGTTCACCACCAGAAGGTCGCTGTCCTCGTAGGCTATGTCAAGGGGTATGTCTTCGGGCTCGAACCAGCTGGTCTCCTCGGGACAGACGACTTTAAGAACGTCGCCGGGCCTACCCTTTTCGCGAAGCTTTACCGTAACACCGTTAAGGTAAAGCTCACCTTCGTACTTGATCTTCTTGATCAGACGGCCCGAAAAGTCCAGCCTTCTCTGCAGTATCTCCCTCGTGTAGAGGCCCTCGTCCTCTTCTGTTAAGGTGTATTCGTAGATCCTGCCCATTTTATATGAATTTCTGGGCGACCCAGTTCCAGTAGCTGTAGCTCTTCTTCCTCACCAGCAGTATGCCCTCGTTTACGAGGCTCACAGAGACGCTCTCAAGGGCGTCGTACCAGTACTCTACCCCGTCCACGATGACCACGCCGGCCGTGCCCCTGTGCTCCGGCTCTATCTTGACGGTCATGTCGGAGGGCAGAATGACGCCCGAGGTAAAGGAGCGGTACGAAGTTGTGTTCATCGGGGCTATGGGGGATACCTGTATCACCGAGACCCTGGGGTCGACTATGCCGCCGCCTACCGAGTAGTTGTACGAGGTGCTTCCCGCCGGGGTACTCACCAGAAGACCGTCGCCGCTGAAGCGCTCGATGAAGTTCTCGCCTATGCTCAGGTCCAGGTGCACTATGTTGGACGCGTTCTTTCTTATGACCACGTCGTTGATCCCCTTGAGATTCAGGCATTCGCCGCCGGCGGTGATCCTGGCTTCGAGGGGCCTGTGGCTGTTGACCGTATACTCGCCCGACCGTATGTCTATGACGAAGCTGTCAAGCTCCTCGGGCATGTACTCCATGAAAAAACCCAGGTGGCCGGTGTTTATGCCGGCGATGGGGACCCTCGGGAAGTCATGGTCCCTTAAAAGGCGCAGGAAAGTGCCGTCGCCTCCCACCACTATTATCATATCGACCTCGTCGGTCAAAAGGTCTGAAATTTCAATGCCCGCAGCCGTCAGCTTCCTGACCAGGCGGGGCATCAGGGCAGCGGTGCTTTCGGTGTCGCTGCCGTATATGAAGACCGTTCTTACGTTTTTCATGGGGACCCTCCTTTGATAAATCAGATGAGGACACTCTGTAACACTTTATATTACCATACGGGCGGACAAAAGAAAACCGATTAAACGAAGGCACCGCTCCCTAAACGTTGCGGATGCAACAAAAAACTGCTATCATATATAGAAAACTGCAGGTGAAAGGCAGACGCCATGAACAGAAGGATACTTGACAAATGCGCACTGTTTAAGGGACTTAGCGGCGAAGAGCTAGAAAAGGCCCTGAGCTTTCTCAGCGCGAGAAAAAAGACATACGCCAGGGGAGAAGCCTTAAACCGCCCCGGAGAAGCCTTAAGAAGCTTCGGCCTGGTCCTCGAGGGCTGCATCTGCGTCTACATTGACGACGTCAGCGGAGACCGCCTCCTGATGGCCAGAGTCATGCCCGGAGTCACCTTCGGGGAATCACTCTGCTATCTCGGCATGAAGACT
>JAFRWQ010000062.1 GCA_017437925.1 Bacillota bacterium | reverse complement strand
GAAAAGGCCATGGAGAATTACAGGCAGGGCCTTATGAGGATCAATTCCGGGGAAAGATACGAGAGGTTCCTGAATTCGGGTTTTAACGTCATTCTGAGGGACGAGAGCCGGAGCGCCCATGAGACCCTGGCCCTGGCGGAAAAAGCCTTCGGGCTGGTATAGGGTCTGCAGGCGCGGATCCCGAAAGACAAAACAGACTGCGATCATACACAGGAGCGTAAATTGAAGGTCATAAGCTTTTACGACAGCGACAGGCAGGAGCACTGGCTTAAGGAGTTAAAAAAGAGCGACTGGAGGGCGGGAGCCTTCCTGCACAGGCTGATCACGGAGGACGGCTTCTTTGAGGCCTGCGGCGAGGGCTCAAGAGTTCTGCTCCTCACCGACGCGGACAAACTGATATCATTTTGCACCTACGCCGAAAAGGACGAGATACAGCCGACCGAGCTCACTCCCTGGATAGGATTTGTGTATACCTTTCCAGAATACAGGGGGCACAGATACGCCGGGCTGCTCTTTGACGAGGCCGAGCGCCTCGCAAGGGAAGAGGGCGTCACAGCCATGTATCTCTGCACAGACCACGTGGGCCTGTACGAGAAGTACGGTTTTGAATTCATCGGCCGCATGACCGGCATACACGGAGACGAATCGGACGTGTTCGTAAGGAAGGTAAGGTGAGATCCGGCATGGATATTACGGTGAGAAAGGCAGAAAGGCGCGATTACGGCGATTTTACAAGGATAATGGATCAGGTCCAGGAGATGCACGTCAGGTGGAGGCCCGACATCTACAAGCATAACGACGAGCTGATCAGCATGGAGTATTACCTGGATTCTCTTTCCAAGGAGTACTTTTACGTCGCCGAGGCCGAGGGCAGGGTGGTCGGAGTGCTGGGAATAATGTTCCGCCACGTGGAGAACCCTCCCCAGGTGACCCGGGACATACTCCTCATAGACACCATGGCGGTGGACGAGCCCTACAGGGGCAGGGGAGTGGGCCACGCCTTCTTCTACACGGTCAAGGAGATCGCGAGGAAAAAGGGCTGCGACGGGATAGAGCTTCAGGTCAACGCCAAGAACGTCAGGGCTTACGAGATGTACAAAAAGTACGGTTTCACCGAGAAGTCCATAAACATGGAGCTCCTCAACTGGAAGCTCAACGGCTGATAAAGGGCCGAAAGGAGGGTGGACGACATGGCTTTCACGGAAAGAGGCGTATGCTCCGTCTGCGGAAGAGAGCTTAAAGGCAGAGTCTTTAACTGCAGCGACGGTGTTTACTGCGGCGACTGCAGAAAGAAGGCGTTCCTGGTCTTTCCCGGCGAGACCGCCGATCTTCATACCGCGGATGAGATAAGGGAGAAGCTTGAGAAATACTCCGATGCCATAGCGAACAGGGACAAGGTCTCAAAGCCCGAATACTGTCCCGTATGCGGCAAAAAGCTGCTCAAGCTGATGAATCTCAGGATACTTGACGATTACATCTGCATGGACTGCGCCGAAAAGGCCGCCGCCTTCATCGGGGTCGGATACAACAGCGTGAGCTGCATGCTCCTTTCGGAGATACTGCCCCTGTTTGACAGGGTCGAGGTCAGGGGAGGCAGGGAAGACAGCGACGGCGTATTTGTCGAAGCAGACGCCCTCAGGGTCGCCTTCCCCCTAATAAAGACTTACGGAGAGGATGAATTCGACGTGGTCTTCATAGACCCTCTGGACAGCATGAGCCCCGAAGAGCTAAAAAAAGCTTCTGAGACAGCGGAAAGGCGCAGGGCTGAGCTTCGGGATATATACGGCAGGCACAAGGCCGTCTTCTGCGTCGACGATATCACCAAGCTTCACAGCGAGTCCAGGGGCCGGGTGTATTACCGCGACGAGTACCGCATCTCGGGACGGGTCCTGCTGGGACGCATAGACCCGGGCGACGAGGCTGAGGTCAGAAGGAAAGAGGGCAGGCGCGTCCTTAAGATAAAGAAGCTCGGCGACTGCAGGAGCTGGGTAAGCGACCTTAAGGAGCTTAAGGAGGGCGCCGAGGGGGCTGTCTTCGCAGAAGGAGCCCTGTCCTTCGTCTATCCCGGAGACATACTCTATATAGACTGAGAAAGGGGAAAGCGGGATGTCTGATACCATGGAAAAGGGCTTTTGCAGCTTCTGCGGAAGGGCCCTCATACCCCTCGAAGGCTATGCCGAGCTT
>JAFRWQ010000061.1 GCA_017437925.1 Bacillota bacterium | reverse complement strand
CCATCTGGTTGCACAGGGTGGAGAGATGGGCAGCGGGAGAGGAGCTGATCTTGCCGGGAACCCCGCCTAGACCCTCCTGGATGAGCTGCTTGAGAGACCAGCCCGCGCAGTAGCCGGTGAGCATGGAGAGGTCGTGGAGATGGATGTCCGCGTTCCTGTGGGCGTTGGATATCTCGTCGTCATAGACCTCGGAGAGCCAGTAGTTGGCGGTGATGGCGCCGGAGTTGGAGAGGATGAGTCCGCCCACCGAATAGGTGACGGTGGAGTTCTCCTTTACGCGCCAGTCGTTGACCTTCAGGTAGTTGTCGACCACGTCCTTGTAATCGAGGGCGGTCTTGCCCAGAGCTCTCAGCTTTTCGTGCTGACGTCTGTAAAGTATGTAGGCCTTGGCCACGTCGCCGTAGCCCGCCTGGACCAGCACAGACTCGACGCTGTCCTGGATGTCCTCTACCGAGATCAGATTATCCTTGATCTTGGGCTCGAAATCCGCGGTGACCTTAAGGGCGAGGAAATCGATGATGTTGGGATTATACTGCTTTTCCTGGGCTTCGAAAGCCAGAGTGATGGCTGCCGAGATCTTTTCCAGATTAAAGTCTACGACCTTGCCGTCTCTTTTTAATACCTGATACATTGCGCTCTCCTTAACTGTCTCTCATCTATATTCAGCAGGAAGCCCCCTTCGCGGCATACCGCGTTAAAAATGCAGGGGAGCCCTGCCTGCAAAAATATTTTATGTTAGGGAAAGCGTCTTGTCAATAGGGAGATAACTACATATTGTGGTCTTTTTTCGGACAATTGAGAAAAATCCACAACATTTCGGAACAGATGTTTACAAGCCGCGGAGGGATGCTTTGGGCACGAAGGCCTTGAAAACATCGCATAAGGCCCTCATTTCCTCCTCGCTGTGGGCGGAAAGACCGGGCTTTAAGATGTCTCCTGAGTCCTTGAAGCACTGAAGATAGAACGCGTCGTTCCCCGCCATCCAGCGTCCCATGGCCTCTATATCTTCGATCCTGTGCAGCTCCTTTACGACGGTAGTGCGGAACTCGTAGTCGATCCCGCTGCTCCTTAGGATCGCTATGCTCTCGTCGATATTTGAGAGCAGGCCCTCCGACGCGGACTCAGGAAGACCGCAGGTCTCGGCGTAGCGCCCGCGGCAGTTCTTTATGTCCATGGCGACGTAATCGGCAAGGTCTTCGTCAAGTACAGCCCTGAGCTTTTGGGGGAAGGACCCGTTGGTGTCGAGCTTTACGGCGTAGCCCATGTCCTTAAGGCTCTTCATGAAATCCGCGATATCGGGCTGCATGAGGGGCTCTCCCCCGGTGATCGCGACCCCGGTGAGCCTTCCCAGCCTTCCCTTAAGGAAAGCCAGTATCTCGTCCTGATCCAGGGCCTCGTCCAGGTCCAGGACCAGAGAGGCGTTGTGGCAGAAGGGGCAGCGGAAATCGCAGCCCGGGGTGAAGACGGTCGCGGCCACCCGGCCGGGGAAGTCGAGAAGGGTAAGTTTCTGAAAGCCTTTGATTATCATTATTTTTTCCTTTATTATGCCGGCTTACTGCCTGTAGCCCGTAACGCCGTTGGCGTCCATCCAGATCTTCTTGTGCTCCATGAGGAAGTCCAGCTTTTCGCTGCGCTCCCTGCCCCGCTCGGTCAGGAGCTTTTGCATGTCGAAGAGGTCGTTATAGGTGAGGTTGGGATAGTCGGTGAAGCCGAAGCTGCCGTCGGGCAGTATGGCGTATTCCAGGTTGTCGTCTTCCATTATCCACTGCTCGGCGGTGCCCTCTATGGCGGCGAGCAGGCGGTCGGCAAGCTCTTCGAGCTCGGGCCTTTCCAGTATATCGGAAAGCTTGTACAGCACCGACATCTCGGCCAGCTGGTGGTTGAGGGCGGTATGGGGCTTCTTATGCTCCTTTGAGGTCCAGTAGTCGGGGACGAAGATGCCGCCTCCAGCTTCCCAGCCGTCTTCTTTTGCGAAGCGCAGGTAAAAGTCCATGTAGCGGTCCAGGTAATCGGTGAGGAATTCCGCCCCGGTCTGTTTCCAGAGTTTTATGCAGTGCTCGGCGAGATCCGAGTTGAAGCGGGTGTCGTAGTAGGCGCAGTCTATGCCGTAGTCGTTCATGAGCCAGCCGCTGACGGCCCTGCTCTCAACAAAGCCCTCTTCGCAGGCGAGGCCGCTCATGGTGTGAAGAAGGGAGAGCAGCAGCTTTTCCGCGCAGTCGTAGCGGCCCAGGCCCACTTCGAGGCTTCCCGCCACGTAGCACGAGGGCAGGTTGGTGTAGACACCTTCGCCCGAAGGTATGTAGCTGGGGTCCGCTTGGAAGTAATAGCCGTCGAAGGCCCAGCGCCAGACACCCTTGTTGTCGAAGGGCATCCAGAAATCGAAGGCTTCGTCGTCGAATTCGACCAGCTTTTCGGGGCTTCGCATGATCATGTAGTCGCAGCAGGAGCCTTCGGGAGCCGCCGGGCAGTCCATGGTCAGCGCGTACCCTGTCTTGGTCGGGCTTATATCGAGGGACCCGTTGTTTTCGTCGACAGCCCTGATCGCCCCGTTTTCAAGGAGCTCGTAAAAGCGCGGGGTGAAGAGCAGGAAGCTCTCCTGCCCCTTTTCGGGATCGCCCTCGACGAATATCCAGCCGTCGGGTATTGACCCGGTGCCGAGGCCGTGGTCCTTCCAGTGGGTCTTGCGGGTGTATATGAGCCTCGCCGAGTTCATGTCCTCTTCAAAGCAGCGGAAGCTCCCGGTATTCCCGGTGAGCCGGCACCACTCTATGGAGCTGCCGTCGGGAAAGTCGTAGCGCCTTACCCTTAAGACGCCGCCTGAGGCTTCCCTCTCCTCTTCGGTGAGCAGGAAGACTCCCCAGTCGCTGCAGCCGGGGGGCAGCTGGGGCTCCTCTTCGGGGGGAGAGCTCAGCTCGGGAGCAAGTCCTGCATCAGTACCCTGCTGCTGAGCTTCGCCGGGAGCGTTTTCCGCGGAGGAAGGCTCGCCGGCCTTGGCCGTCTCCGCGGAGTTTTGGCAGGAACACAAAAGGACCTGCGACGCGAGCAGCATCATTATTAATATAAAAGCGGTCAGCTTCTTCAAGTCGTTCTCCTTTAAACGGCGGTCTGCCGTATTATTTATTGTATTACGAAAGGCGGGCCATTACAAGGAGGACAAAAGGACCGACAGCCCGAAGGCTGCCGGTCCTTTGTGTTTGCTGCGGCATCGGACCCGGCCCCCAAGCGGGGCCGGCAGAAGAGCTATTTTCCGTATACCGCCGAGGCGTTGCTCTTTAAAGTGGTCGCTTCCTCATACTTCTTAAAGAAGAGCCAGTATACCATGAGTGCCAGCACGCAGATCGCCGCGATAAGGCCTATGATATTGACGTTCCCGGTGAAGAGTCCGCCGAACTGGTTGATCATAAGGGCGACAGCGTAGGCGAAGCCGCACTGCCAGCCTATGGCAAACCAGGTCCAGCCGGCGTTGTTCATCTCGCGCCTGATGGCGCCGATGGCGGCAAAGCAAGGCGCGCAGAGCAGGTTGAACACCAGGAAAGAGAAGCCGGTGATCTTCGTAAACTGCAGGGCCAGCTCCTGCCAGACGGAATTGTCCCCGCCTCCGTAGAGGACGCCCATGGTGCCGACGATGTTCTCCTTGGCGACGAGACCGGTGATGGAGGCGACGGCCGCCTGCCAGTTGCCCCAGCCCAGGGGGATGAAGATCCAGGCGATGGCGCTGCCGACTTTAGCGAGAAGCGAGAGGTCGATCTGGTCTTCCTCAAGCATGGTGAAGGCTCCGTCAACGAAACCGAAGTTGGAGGTAAACCACACGACTATGGTGGAAAGCAGTATGATGGTGCCCGCCTTCTTGATGAAGGACCAGCCGCGCTCCCACATGGAGCGGAGCACGTTGCCGAGAGTAGGCCAGTGATAAGCGGGGAGCTCCATCACGAAGGGAGCGGGGTCGCCGGCGAACATCCTGGTCTTCTTGAGGATGATGCCGCTGATGATAATGGCGGCCATGCCGATGAAGTAGGAGCCGGTGGCGATCCAGGCGGAGCCTCCGAAGAGAGCGCCCGCGATCATGGCGATGAAGGGTATCTTGGCGCCGCAGGGGATGAAGGTCGTGGTCATGATGGTCATCCTGCGGTCGCGCTCATTCTCGATGGTACGCGAGGCCATGACGCCGGGGATGCCGCAGCCGGTACCGATGAGCATGGGTATGAAGGACTTTCCGGAAAGACCGAACTTGCGGAATATACGGTCGAGGACAAAGGCGATACGGGCCATGTAGCCGCAGGCCTCAAGGAAGGCCAGCAGCAGGAAGAGCACCAGCATCTGGGGCACGAAGCCCAGGACCGCGCCGACGCCGGCGACGATACCGTCGAGGATCAGTCCCTTGAGCCAGTCGGCGCAGCCGATCTTGTCAAGCAGACCTTCGACCAGGACGGGGACGCCGGGCACCCATTTGCCGTAGTCCTCGGGGCCGGGCTCCTCGCCGCCGTATTTCTCGAACACTTCCATGGCGCCTTCAAGATCTTCGTATTTGTAGGTCACTTCCTCGGGCTCGAGCGTCTCGTCGTCTACGATGAGGTAATCGGCCGTCGCGTTCGGAGCGATCGCGGAGAAAGCGGAGCGGTAGTCGTCCATTGAGGCTTCCTCGTCGAGGCCGATGAAGGCGTCGATGACGTTGGCGGCGTCGCCGTATTCCTCGGCGACTTCTTCGTATTCGGCGGTGCCGCTGCCGAAGAGGTGGTAGCCGTCGCCGAAGAGGCCGTCGTTGGCCCAGTCGGTGGCAGAGGCGCCCACGGTGACCATGGAGATGTAGTAGACCAGGAACATGACCAGGGCGAAGATGGGAAGGCCCAGCCAGCGGTTGGTCACGACCTTGTCTATCTTGTCGGAAGCGGAAAGCTCGCCGGCCCTCTGCTTTTTGTAGCTGCCCTTGATGATCTCGCCTATGTAGACGTAGCGCTCGTTGGTGATGATGCTCTCGGCGTCGTCGTCAAGCTCGTCTTCCGCGGCCTTGATGTCGGCCTCGATATGTGCCCTGGTCTCGGCCGGGATGTTCAGCTGCTCCAGCACCTTGTCGTCCCTTTCGAAGACCTTGATGGCGTACCACCTCTGCTGCTCCTCGGGAAGGCCGTGGACGACAGCCTCCTCGATGTGGGCGAGGGCATGCTCCACGGGGCCGGAGAATTTATGCATGGGAACTGTCCTCGAACCTTTGGCCGCCTTTACCGCTTCCTCGGCCGCTTCCATGACTCCGTCGCCCTTTAAGGCCGAGATCTCAACGATCCTGCAGCCCAGCTGCCTTGAGAGCTCGGCGGTGTCTATCCTGTCGCCGTTCTTTCTGACCAGGTCCATCATGTTGACCGCGATGACCACGGGGATGCCCAGCTCGGTAAGCTGGGTGGTCAGGTAGAGGTTCCTCTCCAGGTTGGTGCCGTCGACTATGTTGAGTATGGCGTCGGGGCGCTCATTGATCAGGTAGTTTCTCGCGACCACCTCTTCGAGGGTGTAGGGAGAGAGGGAATAAATGCCGGGAAGGTCGGTGACTGTGACTCCGTCATGCTTCCTGAGCCTGCCCTCTTTTTTCTCCACGGTGACTCCCGGCCAGTTGCCGACGAACTGGTTGGAACCGGTCAGGGCGTTGAACAGGGTCGTCTTGCCGCTGTTCGGGTTGCCCGCAAGGGCTATTCTGATATCCATGTATGATTCCTTTCTTCGGGGAGTTATCATGAGCTAACTCCCCGGCTTAAAATAAAGGGGCTGATCCCCGCTCTTAACTATTGTACTTCCACCATCTCGGCATCGGCCTTTCGCAGGCTCAGCTCATAACCTCTCACGGTCAGCTCTATGGGGTCTCCCAGAGGAGCCACCTTGCGAACATAGACCTCCACGTTCCTGGTGATGCCCATGTCCATGATCCTGCGCTTTACGGCGCCTTCGCCGTGAAGCCTGACCACCCTGGCGGTCTCTCCTATCTGCACGTCTCTAAGTGTCTTCATTGCGTTCTCCTTCTTCATATCATTATTTTCATCGCCATTTCCCTGCTGACGGCGACCCTGGTCTCTTTTACGACCACTATGAGATTGCCGGCAGTCTCGGTAATGACTCTGACTGTTCCTCCGACGACAAAGCCCATGTTCTCAAGGTGAGTCTTGACCTCGGGCTTTCCGCCTATCTTGCGTATGATGTTTTCTTCTCCGGGCGTCGCGTACCCAAGCGGCATCATATTCAGGACCTTCTTTCGTGTATATATTGCGGCTGCCGGTGGGTTACCCGCAGCTAACCGCAATTACAGTATAGTTACCCCATGCTAACTTGTCAACAAAAAACAGCCCGGTTTTTAAGCGCCGGGCTGCCGTTTTACAGTATTTCGGGGAGTTTTTACCCTTTATTTGTCGTCGTGGGCCAGGAGCCTTCCCATGATCTGGGCGTAGGCGTCCTCGACTCCGCCCAGGTCCAGCCTGAAGCGGTCCTTGTCGAGCCTCTCGCCGGTGGCGCTGTCCCAGAGGCGGCAGGTGTCGGGGCTGATCTCGTCGGCAAGTATTATCGTGCCGTCCTCCAGGCGGCCGAACTCCAGCTTGAAATCGACCAGGGTCACTCCGCACTCGGCCCAGAAGGCGCTGAGCACCTCGTTCACCTTGAGGGCGCAGCTTCTGATGGTCTCCAGCTCTTTTCGGCTGCAGAGGGACATGGCGAAGATGTGGGCTTCGGGAGTCAGAGGATCGTTGAGCTCGTCGTTCTTGTACGAGAATTCGACCACGGTCTCGGGGAACTTCACCCCTTCGGGGAAAGCGTAGCGCTTGCAGAAGGAACCCGCCGAGATGTTGCGGACTATGACCTCTAGGGGCACTATCTTCACTTTTTTGACCAGGGTCTCCCTCTCGCTGAGCTCCTCAACGAAATGGGTGGGCACCCCTTCGGCCTCGAGCCTCTTCATGAGGCGGTTGCTCATGCGGTTGTTGATGACGCCCTTTCCCGCTATGGTGCCCTTCTTCTTCCCGTTGAAGGCTGTGGCGTCGTCTTTATACTGGACTATTAGAAGGCCGGGGTCTTCGGTCGCGAAGACCTTTTTGGCCTTTCCTTCGTATAACTGTTCAAGCTTCTGCATATATTGCCTCCTGATATGCTGTCCGGCTTTAAAGCCCCGCCGGGACGCCGGACGGTCTTGCTCTTCAATAATATATTAAAAAGGAATTTCGTTTTCAGCGCTCGGCGCCCCGCCCTTCTCTCCGCTCAAGAGCCGCCTCTATGAAGCCGTCGAAGAGGGGGTGGGGACGGTTGGGCCTGCTCTTGAACTCGGGATGGAACTGGACCCCCACGAAGAAGGGGTGGTCCTTGAGCTCCACGGTCTCGACTATGCTGCCGTCGGGGGAGGTGCCGCTCAGAACCAGGCCGTCCTCCGCCAGCTTTTCACGGAAGAGGTTGTTGAACTCGTAGCGGTGGCGGTGCCTCTCGTATATCAGGTCCTTGCCGTAGCAGCGGGCCATGAGGGTGCCCGGAGCGATGAGGCAGGGATAGGCGCCCAGGCGGAGGGTTCCGCCCTTATCGGTCTCGTCGCTCTGGTCAGGCAGAAAATCTATGACCTTGTGGGCGCTCTTCGGGGCGAATTCGCCGGAGTTTGCGCCGGCAAAGCCCGAAACATGCCTTGCGAACTCTATGACTGCGACCTGCATACCCAAGCAAAGGCCCAGGTAGGGGACCTTGTTCTCGCGGGCGAAGCGCGCCGCCGATATCTTGCCCTCTATGCCCCTGTTGCCGAAGCCTCCGGGGACCAGAATGCCGTCCAGGTCTCCCAGCAGCCCGGGGGCGGTCTCATCGCTCACGGTCTCGCTGTCTATCCAGCGGATCTCCACATTGGCGCCCCTTGCGTAGGAGGCGTGATGGAGGGCCTCGGCCACCGACAGGTAGGCGTCGTGGAGCTGGACGTATTTCCCCACCAGGCCTACGGTCACCTGCTTTCGGGCCTTCGCCACGTTTTCAACCATGGCCTCCCAGTCCTTAAGGTCGGGCTCTTCGGCTTCAAGGCCCAGCTCTCTGATCACTATGGAGGAAAAGCCCTGCTTTTCGAGCATAAGTGGAGCCTCGTAGAGGATTGGGAGGGTCCTGTTCTCGATGACGCAGTCGGGACTCACGTTGCAGAACATGGCGATCTTGTTCATCAGTGACTGCTCAAGAGGCTCGTTGCAGCGAAGAACTATGATGTCGGGATGTATGCCCATGCCCTGCAGCTCCTTGACCGAATGCTGGGTGGGCTTGGACTTGTGCTCCCCGCTGCCGTGAAGATAGGGCACCAGAGTCACGTGGATGTAGAGGCAGTTGCCCCTGCCCTGCTCCAGCCCCACCTGCCTTATGGCTTCGATGAAGGGCTGGCTCTCTATGTCGCCGGTGGTGCCGCCGACCTCGGTGATGACCACATCGGCGCCCGTCTTCTTCCCCACGGCGTAAATGAATTCCTTGATCTCGTTGGTAATGTGGGGTATGACCTGGACGGTCTCTCCCAGGTACTCGCCCCGGCGCTCCTTGTTGAGCACGTTCCAGTAGACCTTGCCCGTGGTGAGGTTTGAGTACTGGTTCAGGTCCTCGTCTATGAAGCGCTCGTAGTGGCCCAGGTCCAGATCGGTCTCGGCTCCGTCCTCGGTGACGTAGACCTCTCCGTGCTGATAGGGGCTCATGGTCCCCGGATCCACATTTATGTAAGGATCCAGTTTCTGCGCCGCCACCTTAAGGCCCCGGGCTTTGAGAAGTCTTCCCAAGGAGGCCGCGGTTATTCCTTTGCCGAGGCCCGAGACGACTCCTCCCGTAACGAAAATGAACTTGCTCATAACTCACCCCTTTCATGCTTTACAAAAAGTGAAAAGGACAACAGCCGAAGGATCTCATTTGAGACGCTGTTGTCCCCCAACGTTATTAAGTTACCCCCGCCTAAGGAAAAAGTCAAGCCGAAGCAGGACAGGTCGCTAAAAACCCCAAGTTATTCGGCGCAATTCCGAAAAGCGTCGAAATATCGACGGCAGGCAGGCCGCCTATTTTGCCGGCTCCTGATAATAGGTCTTTTTCACGTACTTCATGAAGCCCTTGACCGCCTCGCTCTTTACCGAAGCCTTGTTCACGGCGATGTAGAAGAGCCTCTCGGAAACATCCCTGGGCAGAGGGAAAGCCAGCAGCCTTCCCGCTTCCACCCTTTCTTTCACCGCAAGCCTTGAGACCATGGATATGCCTATGCCGGCTTCGACCAGGTTCTTTATGGTCTCCTGGTCGTTGATGCGGGCGGTGACGTTGAGCTCGGTGAGCTTGATGCCAAGGGCCTCGATTATGGTCTCGGCGCTCTTCTGGCTGCCGCTGCCCGGCTCCCTGAATATGACAGGGCTCTTGAGTATCTCCCTGTAGGGGATGGGGTCCTGCCTGAGATACGCTGTAAAGGGCGCCGCGGCAGGGGTTATGAGCACGGTCTCGTCCCTGCAGAAGGGGTCGCACTTGAGCTTGTCTCCGTTGCAGTTCATGCCCAAAAGCCCCAGGTCGTATATGCCGCTCTCGAGGCCCTCCGCGACTGAGCCCGAATCGCCCTGGCTTATGACGAAGCGGACGTCGGGATAGAGCTTGCTGTAGCCTGTCAGGATCTCGGGGAGTATATAAGTCGAAGGTATGGTGGAGACCCCCAGGTGGATGATGCTGCGGTTCTCGTTGTTGAGGCGGCGTATGAGCCTGTCCTCGAGCTCCAGGATGTTCACGGCGCACTCGTAGAGCTCCATGCCCTTTTGTGTCACCTCGATGTTCTTGGTGTCTCTCACTATGAGGCTGACCCCAAGCTCCTCTTCGAGGGCTTTGATATGGGTGGATATGGTGGGCTGGGAGGTGAAGGTCTTCTCGGCGGCTCTGGTGAAGTTGCTGTAATCCACCACGGCTTTGAATGATCTGAGCTGTTTAATCTCCATGGAGTATCTCTCCTATCGCCTTAAGCGCGTATTCTATATCGTCTTCCGATGTGCTGTAGCCGAAGGAAAAGCGGACGGTCCCGGCGGGGAAGGTGCCCAGGGTCTTATGGGCGCTGGGAGCGCAGTGGAGGCCCACCCTCGTCATTATGCCGTACTCGCTGTCGAGCCTGAAGGCCAGCTCGGCGGGGTCTGTCTTCGCAGGAAGTACCGAGACGACTCCGACCCGGCCTTCGCGGCCCTTAATGCCGGCTATCCTCAGCAGGCCCTCCTTTTCAAGGGGTTCAAGGCCCTTTATGAAGGCCTCGGTGAGATCGAGCTCGTGGCCCAGTACTGTACCCATGCCCTGCTCCTTATGCCAGAGCAGCGCGGCCCTTAAGCCCATGATACCGGGAAGGTTCATGGTGCCCGGTTCAAAGCGGTCGGGCATGAAGGAGGGGACCTCCTCGCTGTCGCTCATGCTGCCGGTGCCTCCCGAAAGCAGGGGGTCGATCAGGGGGATCATGTGCTCTTTGAGTATGAAGCCTCCGGTACCCTGGGGCCCCAAAAGGCTCTTGTGGCCGGTGAAGCAGAGGACGTCGATGTTCATCGCTTCCATGTCCACAGGAAGTAGGCCGGCGGTCTGGGCCGCGTCCAGTATGAAGAAGAGGCCCTTCTCTTTGCATATCCTGCCCACTTCTGCTGCCGGCATCACCGTGCCGCATACGTTGCTGGCGTGGAGCATGGCGACGGCCTTAGTGTCGGGTTTAATTAAAGGCTCAAGCTCTTCGATGATCAGGCTTCCGTCATCCCTGCAGGGTATGCGGTCGAATTCCACCCCCTTGGCCTTGAGCTGGACCAGGGGCCTCATCATGGCGTTGTGCTCCATCGAAGAGACCAGTACGCGGTCTCCCGGCTTTAAAAGGCCCTTCAGCACCACGTTGAGGCTCTCGGTTATGTTCTTCGTAAATATGACGTTCTTGCAGTCGGGACCGTTGAAAAGTTCGGTCAGGAGCTGGCGGGCTTCAAAGACCATTTCCGCCGCGCTGTAGGCGCTCTCGTAGCCGCCCCTTCCTATGTTGGCTCCGACTCCGGTCATGTACTCGTAAACGGCATCGGCTACCGCCTTCGGTTTCGGAAAGCTGGTGCTGCCGTTGTCAAGATAACAGGTTCTCATGTCATCCTCCTGTGTTAAAAAGTTTATCACGCCTGAGAAATAAAAGCAAATCCGCCCGAAAAGGGCATAAGATACGGTAAATGTTGGATTAACCCGCAATTTATTGTAATAATTGCGGAATTCAGCAGATTATCTGAATTATTTCTTTATTTTATCTATTTATCAAAAATTTTATGCGGTTGTCTGTTAAAAAATATTAATAGATTTATTTATCATGCATATGGCATTTATTAATAAATCAAATAAACACTCTTATCTTATCATAACAACGCCGTCGACACACATCTGAATGTAATGATATATTCGCTTTGCAATAATATGAGAGGATCCCGGCTCAGGCCGGGTCCTCCCCCCTCTTTTCTTTTTAAACACAGAAAGGCAATCGTGATGTCAGAAAAGAAAGAAAAACTCACAATACTGATCGCAGGCCTCGTGGTCGGCCTCTGCGGGGCCCTGCTGGTCAAGTTCGGCAACCCCAAGAACATGGGCTTCTGCATAGCCTGCTTCATCAGGGACATCGCCGGAGGACTGGGCCTGCATAAGGCTGCCGCCGTCGAATACCTCCGCCCCGAGATCATGGGCCTGGTTCTGGGAAGCTTCTGCATGGCCGTCTTCAAGAAGGAGTTCAGGCCCAAGGGCGGTTCCGCCCCCTTCACCCGCTTCATCCTGGGCTTCGCCGTCATGGTAGGCGCCCTGATGTTCCTGGGCTGCCCCTTAAGGATGATACTCCGCCTTGCGGGAGGCGACCTCAACGCCCTGGTGGGCCTGGTCGGCTTCTTCTGCGGCATACTCTGCGGAGTCTTCATGCTGAACAGAGGCTATTCCCTCAAGAGGACCTACAATATGCCCACCCTTGAAGGAGTATCCTTCCCCGTACTGCAGGTCGTCCTGCTGGCCCTGCTTGCTGCGGCTCCCGCCTTCATACTCTTCTCCGAAGCCGGAGCGGGCCCCGGAGCAATGCACGCCCCCATAGCCATCGCCCTCATCGCGGGCCTCGCCTGCGGAGCCTTCGCCCAGCGCAGCAGACTGTGCATGGTCGGAGGCTTAAGAGACGTGGTCCTCTTTAAGGACACCAAGCTCATCACCGGCTTTGCCGCCGTCTTCGCCGCCTGCCTCGTCCTCAACCTGGTTCTCGGCAACTTCAAGCTCGGCTTTGCCGAACAGCCCGTCGCCCACACCGCCCACCTGTGGAACTTCCTGGGCATGGTGCTGGTAGGCTTCGGCTCCGTCCTCCTGGGCGGCTGCCCCTTAAGGCAGCTGATCCTGGCCGGAGAGGGCAACACCGACAGCGTCGTGACCGTACTGGGCTACACCGTGGGAGCGGCCTTCTGCCACAACTTCGGCCTGGCCTCCAGCGCCAAGGGACCCACCGCCAACGGCCAGATCGCCGTCGTCATCGGCCTTATCCTCTGCGTTGTCATCGGCCTCGCCAATTCCAAGAAGGAGGAGTAAAGAATGAAAACAGTAGACGCCAGGGGCCTCTCCTGCCCCGAACCCGTTGTGATGACCCGCAAAGCTCTCCTCTCCAAGGAGAACGCCTATCAGGTCCTGGTGGACAGCGAAACTTGTAAAGAAAATGTCACTCGCTTTGCCCGCAGTCAGGGGTATAATGTTAAGGTGACGGAGAAGGACGGAGACATAATACTCGACCTCTCCAAATAAACTTGAGCGGGATGTAAAATGACATATTTAGCGACCTTTTTCTCTCACTTCGGCGCCATAAGGTTCAGAAAACGCTGCGAGGAGCTGGGCATAGAGGCCAGGACCATGCCGGTCCCCAGAAGCCTTTCCAGCAGCTGCGGCATCTGCACCCGGTTTGAAGCGGACGACTGGCACGACGCCGGCCCCGTGACCGAGGAGATGGAGAAGGTCGTTTTGATTACGGAAAAGGGTTACGAGACCCTTTTCTCAAGGGATTAGAAAGGAGGGCGCCATGGAAGAGATCAAGCTCACGAGCCTGGCCAGCTGCTCCGGCTGAGGAGCAAAGCTGGGAGCCGGGACGCTCTCCGAACTGCTCAAAGGCTTTAAGACCCCCTACGACCCCGACCTGCTGGTGGGCTACGATACCAGCGACGACGCCAGCGTGTACCGCGTCAGCGCAGATACCGCCGTCATCAACACCACCGACTTCTTCCCGCCCATAGTCGACGACCCCTACATGTACGGCCAGATAGCCGCGGCCAATGCCATCAGCGACGTCTACGCCATGGGAGGGACCCCGAAGCTGGCCCTCAACGTCATGTGCGTCGCCAAGGTCATGGAGAAGGAGACCATAAGGGAGATCCTAAGGGGAGGCTACGACAAGGCCGCCGAGGCCGGAGTCATAATCACGGGAGGCCACACCATCAACGGGGCGGAGCCCATATACGGCCTGGCCGTTACCGGCTTCGTCCATCCCGAACGCATACTCTCCAACAGCGCCGCAAAGCCCGGCGACGCCCTGATCCTCACCAAGAGGCTGGGCACCGGGGTCCTGACCACCGCCCGCAAGGCCGACGAGACCTTGGTCTCGGAGCGGCTTATGGACAGGGTCTACCGCCAGATGGCGACTCTGAACAAGTACGCGGCCGAGGTGATGAACAAATACAGCGTAAGCTCCTGCACCGACATTACGGGCTTCGGCCTCCTGGGCCACGCCTACGAGATGGCGGAGGGAAGCCGCACAAGCATTCATATAAAAGCTTCGGCAGTGCCCGTTTTCAAGGAGGCCCTCGAGATGGCGTCCTACGGCCTGGTGCCCGAGGGAGCCTACAGGAACCGCAGCTACACGGAAGGCAAGGTCCTGGCCTATGAAGGCCTGGATCTGGCTTTGGAGGACTTGCTCTACGATCCCCAGACCAGCGGAGGCCTGCTGATCTCCCTGCCGGAAGCTGAGGCTAAGAAGTGCCTCGCCGAGATGGCGGCCGAAGGCATAGACGCCGCGATCATCGGCCGTGTGACCGAAGGCGACGATTACGCGGTCTACATCGATAAATAAGCCTTAAAGCATAAAAGCGGCCCCGAAGCGGCAGCTCCGGGGCCTTTTGCGCGCTTTGGACGCGTTTTTTTATGCTTCTTTGAGACTTTCCATTCTACCTCAGATGCTTTTCGATGAGGTCGCAGAAGAGCTCCATGTCCTCTTTGTTGGTGAAGATGGCTCGGGCCAGCTTGGGGCTTCCGCCGCCCTTGCCCTTGTAGAAGGAAGCGTACTCCCTCACCAGGTTTCCGCAGTGGGGAGTCCCGCCGGAGGCGAGTATCACTGTGTTCTCCTTTTCCGAGCTTAATGCGATAAGGCCTTTGAGTTCCTTTTCGAGAAGATGGCACACGGCCTGAAGGTCGTCGGAAGTCATGGAAGGATAGCTCTTAAATACCGGCTTTTCGGAGATCAGGGGCCTTAAGGCCCGGGCCTCGTTTGCCTGAATATCCTTCTTGAGGTCGTAGAGCTCCTTTCTCATGGCCCCGTTCTTTTCGTTTGCGGCCGCCATGCGGGCCTCCAGGTCGGGAAGCTCGGAAGAGTACTCCCTGCAGAGGTTGGTCGTGATCCTGGTCCTTTCCATGGCGTCCAGCAGGGCCTGCCGTCCCATGCGGCAGTGGAGCCTCAGCATGCCCTTGTACTTTTCGCTCTTTAGTATCCTGACCGAGCCTACCTGGCCGGTGGAAGAGGGATGGGTGCCGCAGCAGGCGCAGCAGTCTATCATATCTTCGCCTTCTCCTATGAAGACCACCGAGATGTCCTCGTCGAACTTGATCTCCTTGCGCACCGGCTGGGAGTTGGCCTCCTCCCTGGTGTCATAGTACCTGGTGACCACGGGAAGGTCGGCCCAGACCGCTTCGTTGGCGGCAAGCTCCGCTTCGATGAGCATCTCGGGAGTGATCTCCTTTAAGGGGCTGCCCTCGGGTATCGCCATGTCTATGGTGACGAAGCCTGACCCCATGTGAAAGCCTCTGTTTTCAATGCCCCAGAGCTTCATGAAGCAGCCGGAGAGCACGTGCTCCCCGCAGTGCATCTGCATATGGTCGAAGCGTCTCTGCCAGTCGAGTACGCAATGGACTGTTTCGCCCTCTTTAAGCCGCGAAAGGGCCTCGCCCGCTTTGAGGCGGTGCCAGACCAGGCCGGTCTTCTTGTCCTCGAGCACCTCGGTGATCGCGGCGCCTCCCACGGTGCCCAGATCCCAGGGCTGGCCTCCCCCTTCGGGGAAGAACAGGGTCCTGTCCAGCAGGGCAAGGGCCGTGCCCTTTTCAAAGCGGCGTCCCTCGGACGCGCACTCCTCTTCGGTCGCGAGCAGTCTGAGCAGCGCCGCATCACATTCCTTCATGTAGGGATCCTGCTGGTAAAGTCTTAAGGTCTTCATCGAAAAAGTCCTTTCCGCGGCTATTCGTTTGCGCATTTTTTTCCTTCTTCCGCCGCGAAATCGGGAAAACTTTTTGTTTTTATCCTGTGGAAAACCTGTAGAAAAGCCAAAGAAGCTTGAAATTTGAAGCAGGTTTCTTCTTTTACGGCGAAGCCTGTGGAAAACTTCGTCCTTGACCGGGGATCAAAAACCTGCTCCGCCTTGGAATTCAAGGCTTCGCGGTTTTTCACAGTTTCCACAGCCTCCTGTGAAAAATCGGTTAAAATTTAAAACTTACAGCCTGCCGCGGGGTGATAAGCCTTGATTTTCAGCCCTTTTCGGACTGTGGAAAACTGTTCGTAAAAACGTTCTTTAACATTGCGGCGCTCTGTAAAGCCCCTGAAATGTTTCAGCGGCAGCCTGAGCGGCGTCAGCAGTTTTTAAGGTAATCCACCTCTTCCGCGCTGAGCTTTCTGTAGTGGCCCTCGTGGAGGTGGCCCAGCATGACCTGACCTATGGATATCCTCTGAAGGCTCACCACGTTAAAGCCCAGGGCGGCGAACATGCGCCTCACCTGGCGGTTCTTGCCCTCGCTGATGCTTATCCTGACCTTGGAGACCCCCGCCTGCTTAAGTATCTCGACCTTTGCGGGCCTGGTGGTATAGCCTCCGATATCGACCCCGTTCCTGAGCCTTTCGGCCTGGGCAAGGGATATCTCCCCGTCGATCAGGGCGATATAGGTCTTGAACACCTTCTTCGAAGGATGGGTTATGTGGTTGGCCAGCTCGCCGTCGTTGGTCATGATGAGAAGGCCGGTGGTCTCGTAGTCAAGCCTTCCCACGGGAAAGACCCTCACGTCCACCTCGCTCATGAGATCCAGGACGGTGGGCCTGTCCTTCTCGTCGCTGGTGGTGGTAACGAAGCCCGCGGGCTTATTGAGGGCGTAGTAGACCAGCTTTTCGCTGCCCTGTATGTACCTGCCGTCCACCTGGACCAGGTCGCTCTCCTTTACGTCATAGCCCGGTTCCTTAAGCACGGCTCCGTTGACCTTTACCCTGCCCGAGACTATGAGCTCGTCGGCGGCGCGCCTTGAGCAGACCCCCGCCGACGCGATGTACTTGTTTATCCTCATTTTCGCTTTCCGCTTTTATATCAGGGCTATGTAGCCGGACCCGACTCCGGTGAAGGGCTTATCTTTTAAGGAGTCCCAGACGCAGGAGAGGTCCTTGTCGTATATCATTATCCTTCTGCCTTTGGGGATCTTTGGAAGCTCGCTGAGTTTGTAGGGCAGGCGGTAGACGCCGTTCTCGGCGCCCTTCTTTCCGAAGCCCTGGCCCTCGTAGACCGGCAGGGTCTTGACGTCCCTGTAGACGTAGGAGTTGACCGCGCAGTACTCGACGCCGTCCCTCATCTCGAACATGGGAGTGCAGAGGTCCCTGCTGGGGTTGCCCGGGGTCCTTAAGAAGCCGGTCGCGACGCTGTCGCTCACGGGCTTTACGCAGGACTCGAAGAGGCCGTAGATCTCGCTGCCGGCGCTGCCCGAGAAGCTGAAGACCAGAACGCCCTCGTGATCTTTAAGGGTATTGATCACGAAGCCGGTGCAGATGTCGTTGATAACTATGTCGGTGGGAGTCGCGTCCATGACCACGTACTTCTTGCCCAGCCTCTTCTTCCAGGCCTTGGACAGGGGCTCGCCCTTGGTCGCCTTCATAGCCATGGGGGCGGTGTTTCCCTCAAAGGTCGAAAGAGCGAAGCTGTTGCCGCCGTTATCTTCAAAGAAGAGGGTCCTCTCGTCGTTTTTGAAGAGCTTGCCGTCCCAGGCAAGGGGCTTTGAGAGCATCATGAACTTGCGGCGGATGCCGCGGCTGGTGTCCATGGTGACGGAGCAGTTGGCCCCGTACATGTGCAGGTTCAGTATGCCGCTGGGGATGAGCCAGGTTCCGGCGTACTTGTCGATGATCTCCTGCGGGACGGGCTTAGCCTTCTTGTAGATGTCGACGCCCTCTTCGTGCATGGCGTATGCGAACATGCGGCAGAGGACCTCCTGGACGTTCTGCCTGCAGTCGTGGGTCTCAGACATGGCAAGCACCGCGTTGTACTTGGGAAGGACGATGAACTGGGTGTCGAACTGGAAGCTGTTGCCGCCCTTTAAGAGGGCTCCCTCGCCCAGGTCGAAGTCCTGACGCTCAAGGCAGACGGTGTCCCAGCCCAGACCGAATTTCTTCGACCTGCTGTCCTTCTTAAGGAAGGTGCAGCCCTGCATCTTCGCCATCTCGGCCTTGCTCTCCTCGCTGATTATGTCGTTCTTCTCAAGGAAGAGGCGGCCGAAGAGGCAGAGGTCCTTCATGCTGGTGGTGTAGCCGGCTCCGCCCTGGATCAGAAGCTTTTCGGGCGGGAAGCCCGTCTCGACCACCAGGGGGTAGTCGGGATTGCAGTTGTAGGCGAGCCTTGAGGAATGGGCTCCTATGGGCTCGGTGATGTGGTTCATGCAGTAATCGCCGTACTTTTCGCCGCTGACCTCGGCTACAACCATCTCGGCCACGGTGAAGCCGTCGTTGCAGTATACCGAGTATTCTCCGGGATCGGCCTTCAGATAGCTGTGGGCGAAGAAATCGTAGACCCAGTCGTAGTAGGCGTCTTCGGGGGTGGTGTCGGAAACGGAGAAGCCCTTCCACTGGGTGCCGGGAAGAGCGGGAGAGTGGCTG
>JAFRWQ010000060.1 GCA_017437925.1 Bacillota bacterium | reverse complement strand
TTATGCGGTCGAGGAGACTGATCTTGTCCAGGGCCGAGGGTATGAACTTCTGGCCTCCGAAGCCGGGGTTGACCGACATGACCAGGACCAGGTCGAGGTCTGACAGCACGTACTCGAGGCTCGATACCGGGGTAGCGGGGTTTAAGGCGACTCCCGCCTTTACGCCCAGTCCTTTGATCTGCTGTATCACCCTGTGAAGGTGGGTGCAGGCCTCCTGGTGGACCACTATGAACTCGGTCTGGGGGGTCGCGAAGTCGGGTATGCGCAGCTCTGGGCGCTCTATCATCAGGTGCACGTCAAAGGGAAGAGAGGTCTTTCCCGCGACGCTCTTTACAACGGGCCCGCCGAAGGTGATGTTGGGGACGAAGGCTCCGTCCATGACGTCCATGTGAACGTAGTCGGCTCCGCCCTGCTCTATGAGGGCGATCTGGTCTGCGAGGCAGGAAAAATCCGCTGAAAGTATGGACGGCGCAAGCTTTGACATTTTATTTCTTCCTTTCGGCTTAAGGCTTTAGTACTCTTTGTTGTCTCTGATCTCCTGAAGCATCTCGCTGTAGGAGCGGTAGCGGCTCTTTTTTATTTTGCCCTCCTTCAGGGCTTCGGTGACGGCGCAGTCGGGCTCCGCCAGGTGCCTGCAGTCCGAGAAGCGGCACTTGCCCAAGTAGGGCCTGAACTCGGGGAAGCAGTGCTGCAGCTCCTCCTCTTCCATCATCTCGGGGTCGAAGGCCGAAAAGCCGGGAGTGTCGAAGAGAGAGAAGTCTTCTGTTATGAAGAGCTCGGTGTGGCGGGTCGTGTTTTTGCCTCTCAGGTTCCTTCTGCTGATCTCGCCGGTGGCGGATCTTTCGCTTTCGAGGAGAAGGTTGGTAAGGGTGGACTTGCCTGCCCCGGAGGGACCGGCCAGGGCCACCTGCCGCCCCTTCAGGGCGGCCCGCAGCGCTTCGACCCCCTCCCCCGTCCTTCCGCAGACGAAGAACAGAGGGTAGAGCCCGCCGTAGATCTCGCCGAAGCGCTGCAGAAGCGCCGGCTCGGCCAGATCCACCTTGTTCATGCATATTATGAGCTCCGAGCCGGCTCTTTCGGCGGCCACCGAAAAGCGGTCGGTGAGAGAAAAGCCGGGCAAAGGGTCCCGCCCCGCCATCACCAGCACCAGAGTCTCCACATTGGCCGCCGGAGGCCTTTCGAAGGCGTTGAGCCTGGGCAGTATCTCTTCCACCGCCCCGGTGCCGTCCTCCGATACGCTTATCTCGACCCGGTCTCCCGCAAGGGGCGTGACCCCCTCCTTCCTGAAGATGCCCCGAGCCCTGCACTCGTATTCCCGGCCTTCGGCAAGCACATAGTAGAAGCCGGCTATGCCCCTTAAGATAACTCCCCTCATCAATTGTACTCGCCGGTCTCGAAGTTGACCTTAAGATCGTAGGCTATCTTGTTTCCGAACCTGATGACCACCCTGCCGTTGGTGCCGGTGCCGGTCACGGTAATTATCCTCGAGCCCTCGGCCTTTTCGGTCTGCTTCCTCGAAATGGGGGTCCTGGAGCCGTTGACGTCGTCCGAAACGTTGACCGTCAGCAGGAATATGTCCTCATCAGCCGTGGTGAAATCGACGGGTATGGACACGCTCTTTGCCTGCTGCTCGCTTCCCGTCTGGCCCTGGGACTGCTGTCCGCCCTCGCCTTCCTTGTCGGAACCGGTGCTGACGACCAGGTCTATGGCAGTGCCGGGCTGAAGCACCTCCGTGGTGCCGGGCTCCTGGCTTATTATGCAGCCCTTGGGCACCGAGACGTTGGTGGTGTTCATGACACTGCCCACGCTGAGGCCCAGGCTCTCTATCTTCTCTTTGGCTTTGGCGAATTCAAGGCCTATGACGTTTACCGTC
>JAFRWQ010000059.1 GCA_017437925.1 Bacillota bacterium | reverse complement strand
CTTCTTCCGGCGGCCTCTCCCCTACTCTTTATCGTCCTTTTTCATGTCCTCATCCCACTCGAAGTTCTTTATAAGGTCTCTCTTTGTGTTGAGCTTGTGGGCTGCGTAAAGTTGGGTGGTGGTCACGTTGTCGTGATCCATCAGCTCCTGAACGTCGTAGATGGAATTTCCTCTTGCTATCAGCGAAGTCGCAGCGGTGGCTCTGAGCTTATGCGGACTGTAGCCCCTGTCCCTGCTGGTCCCGAGGCTGATGGAGGTGTATTTCTTTACAATGGTACGGAGCTGCCTGTCGGTGAGCCTTGTGCCCCTGAGGCTTAAAAGCAGGGCGTCTTTATGCTCTTCGGCAAGATCGTCGTCGGGAGTCCTCTCCAGGTTCACATAATCGGCGAAGGCGTCGGTTATGGTCCTGTTGATGGGCATTATGCTCTCTTTTCCCCTCTTGCGGTAGATCTTGAACTCCCCGCGGTCGAAGTTGAAGGAGCTGACATTGAGCTGCTGAAGCTCCGAAAGCCTCAGCCCGTAGGTCACGAGGAGCAGCAGTATCAGCTTATCCCTGTGCCTGGTCTTCTCCCAGAAGTTCTTTTCCTGGCCGGTGAGACCGCTTCCGGTGGTCACGGCGTCGAGCATCTTCATGACCTCGTCGTCCTGCAGGGCCTTTATCTCCCGCTCGCCGGGCTTGGGCAGCCTTATGGGGTCGAAGCCGTCGGTGATGTTCTTTTCGACCAGGCCGTCCCTGTAGAGGTACTTGAAGAAGACCGAGACCGAGGATTTCTTTCTGCTGAGGGACGGATTCCTGTTCTCGTATATGGTCTCTCCGCCTTCTTCGTCCTCCACCTTGTAGCGCCTGCAGTAGTCGATGAAGATGTTGACGTCGGAAGCTGTGATCTTTCCGAAATGCTCCGTTTTCAGGTCTTTTATGTCTTCGATCCCTTCGGCCATATCGGTCTCTTTCAGCAGGTATTCGCAGAAGAAGCGCAGATCCCTCAGGTACGCCAGCCTGGTCATGGGCAGGACGCTGCTCCTGAGGTACATGAAGTAGCCCCGCATCCAGGCCGGGAAAAGCTTCTGAAGCTTCTCGCTCTCCTCCAGTATTTTGTTTTCCCTCTCCACCACATTGTCCGGCTTGTCGGTCTTGTTATGGAGTTTTTGTTTCTTTTCGGGCATATTCCAGCATCTCTTCGTACACCCGGCTATTGAACTCGTCTCCTGCCAGGGTGAACCACTTCATGTTTTTGTATCTTCTGAGCCAGGTCATCTGCCTTTTGGCGTAGCGCCTGCTGCTCTGCTTTATCCTGTCGGACGCACTTTCGGGGGGAAGGCCCGCTTCGACGGCCTCGATGATCTCTTTATAGCCTATGCCTTTCATGGCGATATCTGAGGCCTTAAGACCCATGTCCATGAGGCCTTTGACCTCTTCGGAAAGGCCGGCTTCAAAAAGCTTATCGACCCTTCTGTCTATCCTGTCATAAAGTTCCGCCCTGTCACGCTTAAGGCCTATCATCACGGGGTCTATGAGCTGCGAAGGCCCGGTCGCTTCGGCAAAAGGCTTCAGGCTCTCCTCGCCCTTTTCGAGCCTCTCAATGGCCCTTAAGACGCGCTTTACGTTGTTTTGGGGTATTTCCCCGGCCGCGGCCTTGTCGAGGCTCCTGAGCCTGTTCCAGAGCCTTGCGGGGTCGTTGCCCGCGTCTTTCAGCAGCTGCTCGCGGTAGGAAGGGTCTCCCGCGGGACCCGAAAAGTCCATATCGTATATAAGGCTGTTTATGTAAAGCCCTGTGCCCCCGCTGACCACGGGAAGCTTTCCCCTGGAGGCGACGTCTTTTATCGCGCCGACAGCCAGCTCTTTATAAACAGCCGCGCTGAAAGGCTCGGAGGGCTCGGCGAAGTCCACCAGGTGGTGCGGGACCCTCGCCCTCTCTTCAGCCGTGGGCTTTGCGCTTCCTATGTCCATGTATTTGTATATCTGCATGGAGTCGGCTGATATTATCTCGCCTCCCAGGTCTTCCGCAAGCCTTATGGAATATTCGGTCTTTCCCACCGCAGTCGGACCGCAGACGAAGAGGACCTTTATCATTTTCTCCTGAAGAGCTTTTCAAGCTCGCCCTTCGAGAGCCTTATGAACGTAGGTCTTCCGTGGGGGCAGGAGAAGGGATTTTCGCAGGCGTCCAGCTGGCTGAGCAGGGCTTTCGCTTCGCTCTCCGAGAGCTCGTCCCCTCCCTTTACCGCGGCCTTGCAGGCCCTCATGGCCAGTTCTTCCTTCATGATCTCGCCCTTTACGGTCTTGAAGCCGCCCTCGTCGAAGAACTCCTCTATGAAGCTTTCGCTCTGCCCGGGGCTCATGAACGAGGGAATGCCTTTAACGGCAAGCTCCGCGGGGCCGAAATCCTCGATCTCATAGCCAAGAGAAGACAGCGCGGGAAGCAGGTCCAGGGCGGCCTCCTTGTCTGCCGGGGTAAGGTCCACTATCTCGGGGATCATCAGCATCTGGCTGTCCGCCTCTCCCCTTTCGAGGCGGGCTTTCAGCTCCTCGAACATTATCCTCTCGTGGGCCGCGTGCTGGTCCAGCAGGTAGAGCCAATCGCCGTCGCGGCAGATGAGGTAGGTATTAAAGCACGAACCTATGTACTCGAGAGAACCGAACAGGAAACCGTCTTTAACGCCGAAGGGGCGTATCTCTTCCTGCACTCCCAGCTCCTTGGCGAAGCTCTGCTCCTCGGGGCTTATTGGGAAGGCCGGGCGGACGGGCTCCGTGTCTCTCAGCTTTCTGAGGTCCGAGAATATGGCCTGCTGCTCTTCGTTCTCCCCTCCGACGGGCTTTGCTTCGTTGTCTTCGAGAACGTCCTTAAGCGAGAAGGACGGGGCTTTCTTGCCCGCCATGGCCTTTTGGGCGGCTTCTATGGCTTCCCTTCTCTTTTTCTCTCTGAAGTAGGGATCGTCTATGGGAGGAAGGCCGGGCTTTATGGGCCCCAGGGGGCCTATGGGCCCGTGGGACATTCCGTTGATGAAAGGCTTATCGCCCAGCACATTACCTCTGGTGAACGCCGCTTCGCCTTCGGGCTTTGGCTTTTCCGGCGCCGGGTCCGCTTTTACGTCCTCTTCGCCCAGCTCCAGGGCTTCGGGAGCCAGAAGTGCCCTTCTCACAGCCCTTATGACGAACTCCGAGACCTTTTCTTCGTCGAGGAACCTGATCTCTGTCTTGCTGGGATGGATGTTCACGTCCAGCGATTCGGGGGGCGCGCTGAGGAACATGAAGACCATGGGATGGCGGCCTTCGAAGAGCTTGTCCGAATAGGCCCTGAAAACGGCGCTCTCGAGCACCCTGCTCCTCACAAGCCTTCCGTTGACGAAGAAGATCTGGTACCTTCTGCTGGTCCTGCTCTCGGTGGGGGCGCTGATATAGCCTTTTACAGAAAGATCTCCGTCGCCGGAGTTCAACGGCAGCAGTTTTTTGACCATACCGGGGCTGTACACCGTAAGTATCGCCTGCTTAAGATCGCCTTTCCCCAGGGTCGAGAACAGTATGGAGCCGTTGTTTATGAGCCTTATCCTGATGCCGGGATAGGCGATCGCCATCTTGGACACGAAGTCGTTCACAAGGGAGCTCTCCGAATTGTCGGGCTTTAAGAACTTGCGCCTCACCGGAGTATTGTAGAAGAGGTCTCTTACGACTATGGTGGTGCCGGCTTCGCAGGCGGTCTCGGAGATATCCTCGATCTCGCCCCCGCTGACAAGCACCCTTGAACCCACTCTGCTGTCCGCGGTCCTTGTTATGAGCTCGACTCTTGTGACCGCCGCGATGCTTGCCAGGGCTTCTCCTCTGAAGCCCAGGCTCTCTATGCGGCTCAGGTCTTCTGCCTCGCTGATCTTTGAGGTCGCGTAGCGCTTAAAGGCCAGCTCCAGGTCTTCCCTGTCAATGCCCGATCCGTCGTCGGTGACTCTGATGTACTCTTTTCCGCCCTTCTTTATCTCGACGGTTATGGACGAAGCTCCCGCGTCCACGGAGTTTTCGACCAGTTCCTTCACGATGGAAAGGGGTCTTTCGACCACCTCGCCCGCCGCGATCTTATCGGAGATGTCTTTCGTAAGGGCCTTTATTATTCCGCTCACTGTCTTTTCCTCGCTGCCTGCTGTAGTTCTTCAAGTATCGCTATAGCCCCGGAGGGGGTTATATTCATGAGATCAAGGTTTCTTATCTTTTCGGCCAGGATGGAATCTCCGGCCGAGAATATCGAAAGCTGCTCCTGGGACTCCTTCTTTTTCTTTTTGGGAGCCGAAGCCTGCCGGGCGGGAGTCTCATCATTAAGGCTCACCCCGCTCTTTTCAAGGGATTCAAGCCTTTCCTCCGCGTCGTCGAGCACGGTCTGGGGCACCCCGGCAAGCCTCGCGACGTGTATTCCGTAGCTCCTGCTGGCGCTGCCCTCGACTATCCTGTGGAGGAACACTATGGTGCCGTCCTGCTCGGAGACGTCCACGTTAAGGTTCTTTACCCCGCTGATGACTTCCGAAAGCCCCGTCAGCTCGTGGTAGTGGGTCGCGAAGAGCGTCCTGATCTTTCTTTCGCCGGTCAGGTAATCCACCACCGCCCAGGCTATGGAAAGGCCGTCGTAGGTGGAGGTGCCCCTTCCGATCTCGTCGAGTATCACAAGGCTCCTCGAAGTCGCCGTGTTGAGTATGTAGGCGAGCTCGGACATCTCAACGAAGAAGGTGGACTGGCCCATGGCGATGTTGTCGCTGGCCCCTATCCTGGTGAAGATCTTGTCGCATATGCCTATGCGGGCGCTGTCCGCGGGGACAAAGCAGCCCGCCTGGGCCATGAGGACGATAAGGGCGAGCTGCCTCATGTAGGTGGATTTGCCCGACATGTTGGGGCCGGTGATAAGCAGCATCGAAGCGTCGCTGCGGTTGATGTAGAGGTCGTTGGAGACGTAGACCCCGTCCTTTATTGTATTCTCGATGACGGGATGGCGGCCCTTGGTGATGACTATCTCGTCGCCTCCGTCGACATTCGGCTTCACGTAGCCCAGCTTTACGGAGCTTTCGGCAAAGCTCGCCAAAACGTCTGCTTCCGCGATGGCAAAAGAGGTCTCCTGTATGACTCCCGAAAGCTCTGCAGCCTTGAGCCTTAAGGCCGTAAAGAGCCTGTATTCCAGGTCGTTGATGCGGGTCTGGGCGCTCAGGACGGTACTCTCCATCTCTTTCATCTCTGAGGTGATGTAGCGTTCTCCGTTGACAAGGGTCTGCTTTCTGATGTAATTGTCCGGCACCTGGTCCGCATTGGACCTGCTGACCTCGATGTAGTAGCCGAAGACCTTGTTGTAGCCCACCCTCAGGTTCTTTATGCCGGTGTGCTCCCTTTCTTTAGGCTCGAGGGACGCTATCCACTGTCTGGCCGCGGCTGAGGACGAGTTGAGCTCGTCCAGCTCCTCGCTGTAGCCTTCCTTGATCAGGCCCCCTTCCCTGACGCTGTAGGGAGCGTCCTCTGTAAGGGCGTCTTCGATCTCTTCGCAAAGCTCGGTAAGGGGCGATATGCGGCTGTTGATGTCTTCGAGCAGATCTCCTCCCAGGTCCGAAAGCTCAGCCTTGATGTCGGGGATGCGCTGAAGGCTGGTCTTCAGGGCCAGAAGGTCTCTCGCATTGGCCGTGCCCAGGGATATGCGGCCGCAAAGCCTTTCAAGGTCGTATATGCTTTTTAATGCTTCGCGCAGGTTGTTCCTCGCTATGACGTCTTCGGTCAGTACCTCGACAGCGTCGAGCCTCGCCCTTATCTTGGGAAGGTCGTTTAAGGGTTCTCTGAGCCACTGCTTCATGCGGCGGGAGCCCATGGCGGTTCCGCAGCGGTCCAGGACGCCGAGAAGCGAGCCGTTCAGCTTGTGCTCGAAGAGGGTCTCGGTGATCTCAAGATTCCTTATGGTCGCCTTGTCAAGGCTCATGGAGGAGCCTGTGTTTATGATGCGCAGCTCGTTCAGATGGGTCAGCTCCTGCATCTGGGTGTCCCTTATGTAGCCCAGGACCGCGCCTACGGCTCTGAACATCAGGGGGACGTCTTCTTCCGCAAGGCCTTTGGATTTCAGGGATACCGAGCCGTAGTGGGCTCTTAAGCTCTCATGGCAATGGGAAGCTTCAAACAGTCCTCCCGATGGGACGGAGATGTAGAGCTTGTCGAAGAAAGAAGCCTGCTCCCACAGCCAGGGGGCTTCTTCTTCGTTCAGGTTGGTGATTATCTCGTGGGGCTCGATGCGGGCCAGCTGTGCCGAGAGCTTTTCGTGGGTCCGGTCGTCCTCCTGCTGCATGGCGAAGAATTCCCCGGTGCTGATGTCGACCCAGGACAGGCCGAAATCCCTGCCGTTCAGGAAGACCGACGCCAGGAAATTGTTGTCCTTTTCGCTGAGCATGTTGGGGTCGATGACCGTACCCGGGGTTATGATCCTTATGACCTGGCGCTTTACAAGGCCCTTGGCCAGAGCCGGATCCTCCATCTGCTCCGCGATGGCGACCTTGTGGCCGCGGTCCAGAAGCCTTGCGATATAGGTCTCGACGGCGTGGTAAGGGACTCCGCACATGGGCGCCTTCTCCTCTTCGCCGCAGGACTTTTTGGTAAGGACCACGTCCATGTCCCTGGCCCCGATGACGGCGTCTTCGAAGTACATCTCGTAGAAATCACCGACACGGTCAAAAAGCAGACAGTCGCTGTACTGCTTCTTCAGGTCCTTATACTGCTGCAGCATGGGTGTAAGCGCCATGTGATGCTCCTTGGTCATTCAAATTACTGTTGATATTGATCGCGTTTTTCCGCTTCGGGTCCTGCCGCTCGATTAAACGTGTACTGCAGGGAACATTCCACCTTGATCAAAAGCAGTTCTTCCTCAGCGATTATCCAGCTCGCTGTGAGCCAGTTCCACGATCTTTTCGATGTCGATGCCCGGATCGATGGAAGGCTTCTCGCCTTCGGCGCATTTCCTCAGCATCAGCAGGAACTCTATGTTGCCCTTGGCTCCTTTAACAGGTGAGTAACTTAAATTTGTTACAGTAAACCTGCTTTCACTTGCAAAGCCCATGACCTTTTCGATCACGTCCTTTTGTACCTTGAGGTCCTTGACTATGCCCTTGCTTCCCACCTGCTCCCTTCCCGCTTCGAACTGGGGCTTGATGAGGGCGATCATGAGGCCGCCATCCTTCAGCATGGCCGAAGCGTTGGGAAAGATGTGTTTAAGCGAGATGAAGGACACGTCGGTCACCGCGAGATCCAGAGGCTCTCCCACCTGATCGGGCGTCATATAGCGGAAGTTCTGCTTTTCGATGTTCACGACCCTGGGATCGACCCTCAGCTTATAATCCAGCTGTCCGTAGCCCACGTCGACGGCCCAGACCTTTTCGGCGCCGTTCTGCAGCAGACAGTCGGTGAAGCCTCCCGTCGAGGCTCCTATGTCTATGCAGCGAAAGCCAAGAGGATTTACGCCGAAGACCTCCAAAGCCCCGGCCAGCTTGAGCCCTCCCCTGCCCACGAAGGGGCAGCTGTCGCCTTTAACACTTATTACTGCGTCGTCCTTTATGCCGGTCCCGGGCTTGTCGGAGATCTGCCCGTCGACGAAAACCAGTCCCGCCATGATCGCGGCTTTGGCCTTTTCCCTGGTCGGAAAATATCCCTGCTCGGTCAGCAGCACATCAAGCCTTGTTTTCAAGGAATCTCACCGTTCTTTCCGCAATGCCCGCGGCGTCCATGCCGCAGCGCTTCCTCAGCTGCGAAGGGCTTCCGTGCTCTATAAAGGCGTCGGGCCAGCCTATGGTAAGCACCCTGCAGCCGTTCTGCCTGGCCGCTATCCTGGCGCCCATGCCGTTCTCGACGTCCCCGTCCTCCACCACGGCCACAGCGTGCCAGCGCTTGAAGGCGTAATAGAGGAAGTTCTCGGGGAGCGGCTTCAGCTGCTTTATATCCCAGACCGCGCAGGATATCCTTCTGTTTTCAAGGATCCTGGCAGCGTCCATGACGTATGGAAGGCTCGCTCCGTCGCAGATGAAGGCGAGATCCATGCCCTCCCTCATGCACTGGGGAGCGGGGACATAGGTCCTGCTGCTGTTTTCAAATAGATTGCCCCTTCTGGGAGCGCTGCCTCTGGGGTATCTGATGGCGCAGGGGCTCTTAAGCGACAGAGCATAGTCCATCATCAGCTCAAGCTCCCTGTCATCTCTGGGCGAGAGCACAGTCATGTTGGGCATGCCCGAAAGGAAGCTTATATCGTACAGACCCTGGTGGGTCTCGCCGTCGGCTCCCACGATACCCGCCCTGTCAACGGCGAAGATCACGGGAAGGTTCTGCAGGCAGACCTCGCTTAGGATCTGGTCGTAGGCCCTCTGCAAAAACGTCGAGTATATGGCGACGACCGGCTTAAGCCCCGAAAGCGCAAGGCCCGCGGCGAAGGACACTGCGTGCTGCTCCGCTATCCCGGCGTCGAAGACCCTGTCGGGAAGCTGCTGCTTCATTGCCGAAAGCCCGGTCCCTTCTATCATGGAAGCTGTGACGGCGACTATCCTGCCGTCGTAGAAGGCCCTGTCAAGGAGTATGCTTCCGAAGATCTCGGACCAGCTGTCGGGATTCCTGGTCGTCACGTCGTCGGCCGTTTTGGGATCGAAGGGCCCCACCGAGTGGTATTTCTGGGGGTTGGACTCGGCGGGAGCGAAGCCCTTGCCCTTCTTTGTCACGCAATGGATGAGCACCGGCCTGTCCAGATGCTTTACCGACTCAAAGAGGGCGCACATTGCCTCTATATCATGACCGTCGACGGGTCCGAAATACTTGAATCCCAGCTCTTCGAAGACCGCTCCCGGAAGCAGGGCGTACTTCACCGCGTCCCTGAAAGAGCTCAGCTTCCTCATGACCGAGGGGGAGTTCCTGAGGGTGTTTTTGATCCTGGACTTGAACCTCAGGTAGCCGCTCTTTCTTCTCATGCCCTGAAGGTACTTTGATAGTCCGCCCACGTTGGGGGCTATGGACATGGCGTTGTCGTTGAGTATGACTATGAGGGAGGTCTTGGCGCTGCCCGCCGCGTTCAGGGCTTCGAAGGCTACTCCGCCCGTCATGGCGCCGTCCCCTATGACCGCTATGCACTCGTAGTCGCCGCCCTTAAGGTCTCTTGCCATGGCGTAGCCCAGGGCCGCCGAGATGGAGGTCCCGCTGTGTCCGCTGTCGTAGGCGTCGTGCTCCGACTCCCTGCGCTTGGGAAAGCCGCTGATGCCGCCCAGCTGCCTTAAGGTATCCATGCGGTCACGCCTTCCCGTGAGCATCTTGTGGACGTAAGCCTGATGGCCCACGTCCCAGACTATCTT
>JAFRWQ010000004.1 GCA_017437925.1 Bacillota bacterium | reverse complement strand
GCACCACCGACGGTCCCAAGGTCCTCATCGAGGGCCACATGGACACCGTATTCCCCTTCGGCACCGTCAAGGGAGTCGAGGAAAAGGACGGAGTGCTCTACGCCCCCGGCATAGGCGACGACACCAGAGCCCTCGCCATGCTGCTCTGCCTCGACAGAGCTTTGGACGCCGCAGGCATAAAGACCGTAAAGGACGTCCTCTTCGTCGGGACCACCAGGGAAGAAGGCCTGGGCGGCCTGGGCGGCATCTTCGATCTGCACGAGAGCAGAAAGGACATCGGAGCCCAGATCTCCCTCGACAACCACAACATGGCCGCCATCACCTATGAAGGCACCATAGGCGAGACCTACGAGTTCAAGATCATAGGCAAGGCAGGCCACTCCTACGGAGCCTTCGGCACCATGGCCAACACCGTCCATGCAGGAGCCAGGGCCGTCGCCAAGATCGCCGATTACAAGGTCCCCGACGACCCCAGGACCACCTTCTGCGCCTCCAACTTCCATGCCGGCACCGCGGCGGGCGTGCACGCCTTCGCTCCCGAAGCTTCGGTCATCGTCAATTTCCGCTCCAACGGCGAAAAGGAGTTCGCCGAGATGAAGAAGTTCATCTTCGACGCCTTTGAGACCGCCGTAAAAGAGGAGAACGAGCGCTGGGGCAAAGAGCCTCTCACTCTCGAGGTCAAGCCCATAAGCATCACCCCGGGCGGCAAGCAGGATCCCCACTGCGCCCTCGTCGAAGCTTCCCAGATGGCTCTGGAGTTCCTGGGCGTCAAGGCCCATCTCGGGCAGGGCGGCTCCACCAACGCCAACATCGCCATCGCCCGCGGCATTCCCGCGGTCTGCCTGGGCAGAGGCTTCGTCCCCGAAGGGGAGTCCGGCAATATAAGGAACCACAGCGTCGAGGAGTTCTTCCCCCTGTACAACGCCCACAAGGCGATACAGCACGCTCTGCTGGTGCTGCTGATGGCGGCGGGAGTCGAAGGGCTCACCGAACCTGAAGTTTAAGAGAAAGAAGACTTATATGCTCAATTTTGTACACAGTATTCCGACCAAGATATACTTCGGCAAGGGCCAGATCAGCCATCTCGCCGAGCTTCTGAAGCCTTACAAGAGCATACTTCTCGCTTACGGCGGCGGCTCCGTCAAGAAGAGCGGCCTTTATGACGAGATCATGGGCATACTGAAGGAAGAGGGCTGCAAGGTCACAGAGCTCTCGGGCATAGAGCCCAATCCCAGGATCGAGTCAGTGGCAAGGGGAGTAAAGCTCTGCAAGGAGAACGGTGTAGACGCCATACTGGCAGTGGGCGGAGGCAGCACCATAGACTGCTCCAAGGCCGTGGCCAGCGGAGTATATTTCGAGGGAGACGATCTTTGGAGCATGGTCAAGGAAAGGAAGACTCCTCCCAAGGCCCTGCCCCTGTTCGTCATACTCACCATCAGCGCCACCGGCTCCGAATACGACGGCGGCGGCGTCATCTCCAACATGACCACCAACGAGAAGATAGGCGCCAGCTTCACCTTCCCGACGGCTTCCATCTGCGACCCGACCTATACCTTCTCGGTCCCCAAATATCACACCGCGGCCGGCGCCGCCGACATTATGAGCCACATCATGGAGGACTACTTCTCCAGGACTC
>JAFRWQ010000058.1 GCA_017437925.1 Bacillota bacterium | reverse complement strand
GAACGAAGGAGGAAACACCCATGAAAAAGCATATCAAGATACTATATGCCCTTACGGCTCTGATCCTGTCCCTGTCCCTCTCGGGATGCTTCGCCACCGTCCAGAACATCGGGTTCGCGCCCGACGGGAGCTTCACCTACTCCGTCGGCACCTATTACAGCGAGGAGCTGCTCCAGCTCCTGGAGGCCAGCCCCGAAGGGATGGAAGATTCCCTGGACGAAGCGAAGGACCTGCTTAACGAATCTTTGAGCCAGGCTGAGGAAGTCGAAGAGGCGGACAGAGAAAAGTTCGGGGAGCTCATAGCCTCCGCCGAGTACAGCAGCATCGAGATCAAAGGCGCGTCTTATTTCGGCACCCTCATCGAAGCCGGGGTCTACTCCATGGAAGATACCGACGAGTCCGATGAGATGGGCCTTGAGCGCGAGATCTATGAGGAGGACGGAAAGCGCATCCTGCGCTGCGTCATGAGCATAAGGCGGGAAGAGAGCAGCATCATAAACAACGCGAATATGACCTTGGACAAGGAGGCTTACCTGGAGAGCGTCGCCGGTGTGCCCGTACCGTCCGGCGAAAACATTTATATCGAGGGGACCGAGGACCTTCCCGATGAGATCGACATTCAGATCGACCCCGAGGAGATCCTTGAAGCCATCGAGGTGATAGTGACCTACAGCTTCCCCGAAGGCGTCAAGTCCGTCGAGGGAGCCGCGCCCGATTCCTGGTATATAGAGGGCAATACTCTCTATCTCGACTACAAGGCCAACATCTGGACCGAGGAAGAGCTGGAGCAGTACCCCGACAAGGAAGCAAAGGAGATCGTGATCGAAGGCTTCCTGGGAGCGGCGGATGAGAACGCTCCCGTTCCCGCGGACGAAGTTCCGGAAAGAGCCCGGACTGAAGTTCCCGCCGAAGCCGGGACCGCCGAAAGCCCCATACCCTTTACCGACGTCGCAAAGACCGACTACTTCTACGATTCGGTGGTCTGGGCGTATAACGCCGAGCCGCAGATAACCGACGGCAACGGCAAGGACAAGTTCATGCCCGAGCAGATCTGCACCAGGGGCCAGGTGGTGACCTTCCTGTGGAGAGCCGCCGGCTGTCCCGAGCCCGCGTCCGCAGAGAACCCCTTCGCCGACGTAGCCGAGGCCGATTACTTCTATAAACCGGTGCTCTGGGCCGTGGAAAAGGGCATAACCGAAGGAACGACCGATACCACCTTCAGCCCCGCCAAGACCTGTTCCAACGCCCATATCCTCACCTTCCTCTACAGGGCCGTAGGCGCCGGCGAGGACGGCTGGTACGAGGAGGCTCAGGCCTGGGCGGAAGAGAGCGGCCTGCTTGAAGGCACCTACACCGATACCTTCGACGTCAACGGAGACTGCCCCAGAGCCAACGTGATCGAGTACCTCTACAGGTACAGCAAGCAGTAGACACAAGATGTTGTGGAAAAGATGAAAAGTCTTCCACAATTGAAGATCAAGGCTTCAGGCCCCTTCAAAAAAGTATAAAAACCCTTGCATTTGCCGCGGCCCTGTGGTACTATCATTAGGCTTGTGCAAAGCATATTAGGCAGAAGGAGGATATAGCGATGAAAGAAGGCATCCATCCCCAGTATAAAGACTGCAAGGTAACCTGTGCCTGCGGAAATACATTTATGACCAAGTCCCTGAAGGACGAGATCCGTCTTGATGTCTGCTCACAGTGCCATCCTTTCTTTACTGGTCAGCAGAAGTTCGTCAATCGCGGCGGCCGTGTTGAGAAGTTCAAGCAG